>NZ_JBIWGG010000001.1:687414-951791 GCF_044763415.1 Streptomyces sp. NPDC096048 | reverse complement strand
TCCCCCGAAGGCGGCCACGACACCATCCACCCCGCCCTCGGCACGATCGACGACTTCGACCACTTCGTCACCGAAGCCGCCCGCCTGGACCTGGAAGTCGCCCTCGACTTCGCCCTCCAGTGCTCCCCCGACCACCCCTGGGTCCACAAACACCCCGACTGGTTCCACCACCGCCCCGACGGCACCATCGCCCACGCCGAGAACCCGCCCAAGAAGTACCAGGACATCTACCCCGTCGCCTTCGACGCCGACCTGGAAGGACTCGTCACCGAGACCGTCCGCGTCCTGCGGCACTGGATGGACCACGGCGTGCGGATCTTCCGCGTCGACAACCCCCACACCAAACCCGTCCTGTTCTGGGAGAAGGTCATCGGCGAGATCAACCGCGCCGACCCCGACGTGATCTTCCTGGCGGAGGCCTTCACCCGCCCCGCGATGATGCACACCCTGGCCCAGATCGGCTTCCAGCAGTCCTACACCTACTTCACCTGGCGCAACACCAAACAGGAACTCACCGAGTACCTCACCGAACTCACGGGGGACGCCGCCTCCTACATGCGGCCCAACTTCTTCGCCAACACCCCCGACATCCTGCACGCCTACCTCCAGCACGGCGGCCGCCCCGCCTTCGAGGTCCGCGCCGTCCTCGCCGCCACCCTCTCCCCCACCTGGGGCATCTACAGCGGCTACGAACTCTGCGAGAACACCCCCCTGCGCGACGGCAGCGAGGAATACCTCGACTCCGAGAAATACCAGCTCAAACCCCGCGACTGGGCCACCGCCGCCCGCGAGGGCACCACCATCGCCCCCCTCATCACCCGGCTCAACACCATCCGGCGCGAGAACCCGGCCCTGCGTCAACTGCGCGATCTGCACTTCCATCCCACGGACAAGGAGGAGGTGATCGCCTACTCGAAGCGGCAGGGGTCGAACACGGTTCTGGTGGTCGCCAACCTCGACCCCCACCACACCCAGGAGGCGACGGTCTCGTTGGACATGCCGCAACTCGGCCTGGACTGGCACGAGTCGGTGCCGGTGCGCGACGAGCTGACCGGCGAGACCTACCACTGGGGCAGGGCCAACTATGTGCGCCTGGAGCCGGGCCGTTCGCCCGCGCACATCTGCACGGTTCTGCGACCGTCCCACCCGCAGACCGGAGGGTCACCCACCACATGATCTTCAACGAGCCCGTGCCGGACACCTTCGAGGACACGCCGGCCAAGGATCGTGACCCGGACTGGTTCAAGCGAGCCGTCTTCTACGAGGTCCTCGTCCGCTCCTTCCAGGACAGCAACGGCGACGGCGTCGGCGACCTCAAGGGCCTCACCGCCAAGCTGGACTACCTGCAATGGCTGGGCGTGGACTGCCTGTGGCTCCCGCCCTTCTTCAAGTCACCGCTGCGCGACGGCGGTTACGACGTCTCCGACTACACCGCCGTACTGCCCGAGTTCGGCGACCTGGCCGACTTCGTCGAGTTCGTGGACGCCGCCCACCAGCGCGGCATGCGCGTGATCATCGACTTCGTCATGAACCACACCAGCGACCAGCACCCGTGGTTCCAGGAGTCGCGCAGGGACCCCGACGGCCCGTACGGCGACTACTACGTCTGGGCGGACGACGACAAGCAGTTCCAGGACGCGCGGATCATCTTCGTCGACACCGAGGCGTCGAACTGGACCTACGACCCGGTGCGCAAGCAGTACTACTGGCACCGCTTCTTCTCCCACCAGCCCGACCTCAACTACGAGAACCCGGCCGTGCAGGAGGAGATGATCTCCGCCCTGAAGTTCTGGCTGGACCTGGGCATCGACGGGTTCCGGCTGGACGCGGTGCCGTACCTCTACCAGGAGGAGGGCACCAACTGCGAGAACCTCCCGGCCACGCACGACTTCCTGAAGCGGGTGCGCAAGGAGATCGACGCGCAGTACCCGGACACGGTGGTGCTGGCGGAGGCCAACCAGTGGCCGGAGGACGTGGTCGACTACTTCGGCGACTACGCCGCCGGCGGCGACGAGTGCCACATGGCGTTCCACTTCCCGGTCATGCCGCGCATCTTCATGGCGGTCAGAAGGGAGTCCCGCTACCCGGTCTCCGAGATCCTCGCCAAGACCCCGGCCATCCCGTCCGGCTGCCAGTGGGGCATCTTCCTGCGCAACCACGACGAGCTGACCCTCGAAATGGTCACCGACGAAGAGCGCGACTACATGTACGCGGAGTACGCCAAGGACCCGCGCATGCGCGCCAACATCGGCATCCGCCGGCGGCTCGCCCCGCTCCTCGACAACGACCGCAACCAGATCGAGCTGTTCACCGCGCTGCTGCTCTCCCTGCCCGGCTCGCCGATCCTGTACTACGGCGACGAGATCGGCATGGGCGACAACATCTGGCTCGGCGACCGCGACGCGGTACGGACCCCGATGCAGTGGACACCGGACCGCAACGCCGGCTTCTCGTCGTCCGACCCCGGGCGGCTCTTCCTGCCGACGATCATGGACCCGGTCTACGGCTACCAGGTGACGAACGTCGAGGCGTCCATGGCCTCGCCGTCCTCGCTCCTGCACTGGACCCGCCGCATGATCGAGATCCGCAAGCAGAACCCCGCTTTCGGTCTGGGCACGTACACGGAACTGCCCTCCTCCAACCCGGCGGTGCTGGCCTTCCTGCGCGAGTACGAGGACGACCTGGTGCTGTGCGTCCACAATTTCTCCCGGTTCGCGCAGCCCACCGAGCTGGATCTGAGCGCCTTCGGGGAGCGCCATCCGGTCGAGCTGTTCGGCGGAGTCCGTTTCCCGGCGGTCGGCGAACTGCCGTACCTGCTGACCCTCGGGGGGCACGGCTTCTACTGGTTCCGGCTGCGCAGGGACGCTCTCTAGGGCCGGACCGGCCCGATCCCCGGGCGGGCGGTTTCCGCCTCCCCGCCCGGGGCACGCATCAGTAACACCCCGACGACCCGGGGAAAGGACGCGACGCCATGTCGGAAGCCGTCACACGCACCGTCACGAGCCCGCCAGGCCTTCTAGCGTCACTCGATCCGCTGCTGCGGGACTGGCTGCCGCGGCAACGCTGGTTCGCGGGCAAGGGCCGTCCGGTCACCGGATTCTCGCTGGTCGCGGCCACCGAGCTGCTCCCCTCCGACGCCCGTCTCGGCCTCTACCACGTGCTGGTCCGCGCGCACCAGCAGCGCGCCGTGGCCCCGGGCGGGCCCGAGGAGCCCGGCGACTGCTACCAGCTGCTCATAGGCGCGCGCGAGGCGCTGCCGCCCCGGCTGGCGCCCGCGCTCATCGGACACGTGACCGAGGGCCCGCTGGCCGGCCGCACCGCCTACGACGCCCTCTACGACACCCGGCCCGCCGAGGTGCTCCTGGAGGCGCTGCGCACCGGGGCCCGTATCGGCGGGCTTCGTTTCGAGCGGGAACCGGACCAGGAGATACGCGCGGGCCTGGTGCCGCGGCTGATGACCGCCGAGCAGTCGAACTCGTCGGTCGTGTATGGAGATACGTTCATTCTCAAGCTGCTGCGCCGGATCGTGCCCGGCATCAATCCCGACCTGGAGCTGCCGCTGGCGCTGGCCCGCGAGGGCTGCCCGCGGGTTCCGGCTCCGGCCGGATGGATGGTGGCCGACCTGGCCGGCCGGTCCTGGGTACTGGGCGTGCTCCAGCCGTACGTGCAGGGCGCCACCGACGGCTGGGAGCTGGCCCTGCGCGAGCTGGCCAAGGGGGAGGACTTCGTCGCCGAGGCCCGGGCGCTCGGACGGGCCACCGCCGAGGTGCACACCGCGCTGGCCCGCGCGCTGCCGACCGTCACCCTCGGCCACGGCCAGGTGCGGCAGCTCGCCGACGGCATGATCGAGCGGCTGGAGGAGGCCGCCCAGGCGGTGCCCCTGCTCCGGCCGCACGTGCCCGCCCTGCGCACGGCGTTCACGGCGCTGGGCGACCTGGCCGCCGAGGGCCGCACCTGGACCGCCCAGCGCGTCCACGGCGACCTGCACCTCGGCCAGTGCCTGCGCTCGCCCTCCGGCCGGTGGTCGCTGATCGACTTCGAGGGGGAGCCGGCCAAGCCCCTGGCCGAGCGGCGGATGCCACAGCCACCGGTGCGGGACATCGCCGGGATGCTGCGCTCCTTCGACTACGCCGCGCACTCGGCCGACGCCGCGGGGCCGGGCTGGGCCGAGTCGTGCCGGGCCGCGTACTGCACCGGGTACGCGGAGGTCGCCGGCAGCGACCCGCGCACCGACCCGGTGATGCTCCGCGCCCACGAGACGGACAAGGCGGTGTACGAGGTCCTGTACGAGGCCCGGCACCGTCCCGACTGGCTGGCGGTGCCGCTGTCCGCGGTGCGCCGCCTGTCCACGCCCGAACCGGCATGACACCCCCGCCCGCTCCCCCTTCGCCCAGGAGGCACCACCCGTGACCCCCCGCCCCTCGTCCAGCGGTCCCGACCCGAAGAAGACGGCCGAGGAGAAGAGCGCCGCGAAGAAGGCGGCGCCGCCTCAGAAGGCGGTGGCCAAGAAGACGACCACGGAGAAGCCGGCCGCGAAGAAGGCGGCCGCGAAGAAGGCGACCACGGAGAAGTCGGCCGCGAAGAAGGCCGTGGCCAGGAAGACGTCCGCGAAGACGGTGGCCGCGAAGGCCGTGGCCAAGAAGACCGCCGGGAAGACGGCGGCCGCGAAGACGCCCGCGGCCAAGAGGACGGCTGCGAAGAAGACGCCCGCGGGGAAACCGGCCGCCAGGACGACCGTGAAGAAGGCGGTGCCGGCCGAGGTCGCCGTCTCCCCCTCCCTGGACGCCGTCGACCGGGAGCGGCTGCTCTCCGGTACGCACCACGACCCCCACTCCGTGCTCGGCGCCCACCGGGTGCCCGGCGGGGTCGCCTTCCGGGCCTTCAGGCCGTACGCCTTGGCGGTGACCGTCCTGTCCGGGGAGCTGCGGGCCGAGCTGCACGACGACGGGGACGGGTTCTTCTCGGGGCTGCTGCCGATCCAGGAGGTCCCCGTCCACCGGCTCCTCGTGACGTACGAGGGGACGGCCCAGGAAATCGACGACCCGTACCGCTTCCTGCCCACGCTGGGCGACCTGGACCTGCACCTGATCGGCGAGGGGCGGCACGAGCAGCTGTGGCAGGCGCTCGGCGCGGAACCGATGACCCACGAGGGCGTCGAGGGCACCCGCTTCACGGTGTGGGCGCCGAACGCGCGCGGGGTCCGGGTGGCCGGCGGCTTCAACTTCTGGGACGGCACCGGCCACCCGATGCGGTCGCTGGGCGGCACCGGTGTGTGGGAGCTGTTCCTGCCCGGCATCGGTGCGGGCGAGCTGTACAAGTTCGAGATCACCCGGCCCGACGGGTCTCGCACGTTCCGGGCGGATCCGCTGGCCCGCCGTACCGAGGTCCCGCCCGCCACCTCATCCGTCGTCCACACCTCGCACTACACATGGGGCGACGAGGAGTGGCTGGCCCGGCGCGCCCAGGCACCCGCGCACGAGGCACCGCTCTCGGTCTACGAGGTCCACCTGCCCTCCTGGCGGCCTGGGCTGACGTACCGACAGCTCGCCGAGCAACTCCCCGCCTACGTCGCGGATCTGGGGTTCACGCACGTCGAGCTGATGCCGGTCGCCGAGCACCCCTTCGGGGGCTCCTGGGGCTACCAGGTCACCGGCTTCTACGCGCCCACGGCCCGCCTCGGCGACCCCGACGACTTCAAGTACCTGGTCGACCGGCTGCACCAGGCCGGCATCGGCGTCCTGATGGACTGGGTGCCGGCGCACTTCCCGCGCGACGACTGGGCGCTGGCCGAGTTCGACGGCCGTCCGCTGTACGAGCACTCCGACCCGCTCCGGGCCGCGCACCCGGACTGGGGCACGCTGGAGTTCGACTTCGGGCGCCGGGAGGTGCGCAACTTCCTCGTCGCCAACGCCGTGTACTGGTGCGAGGAGTTCCACATCGACGGGCTGCGCGTCGACGCGGTCGCCTCGATGCTCTACCTGGACTACTCGCGCGAGCCGGGCCAGTGGACGCCGAACGAGCACGGCGGCCGGGAGAACCTGGACGCGGTGGCGTTCCTCCAGGAGATGAACGCGACGGTGTACCGGCGGGTGCCGGGCGTCGTCACCGTCGCGGAGGAGTCGACGGCCTGGGACGGCGTCACGCGGGCCACGCACCACAAGGGGCCGAGCGGGTTCGGCGGGCTCGGGTTCGGGCTGAAGTGGAACATGGGCTGGATGCACGACTCGCTCGAGTACATGAGCCGCGAGCCGGTGCACCGCAAGTACCACCACGGCGAGATGACCTTCTCGATGGTGTACGCGTACAGCGAGAACTACGTGCTGCCGATATCCCACGACGAGGTGGTGCACGGCAAGAAGTCGCTGGTGTCGAAGATGCCCGGCGACTGGTGGCAGCAGCGCGCGAACGAGCGGGCGTACCTGGGCTTCATGTGGGCCCACCCCGGCAAGCAGCTGCTCTTCATGGGTCAGGAGTTCGCGCAGGGCGCGGAGTGGTCCGAGGCGCACGGCCCCGACTGGTGGCTGCTCGACCCGGAGTACGGGGCGGCGGCGGACCACCGGGGCATGCGCGATCTGGTGCGGGACCTGAACACCGTCTACCGGGTCACACCCGCGCTCTGGCAACGCGACACCCACCCCTCCGGTTTCGCCTGGGTGGTCGGGGACGCCGCCGAGGACAACGTCCTCGCGTTCCTGCGACTGGACGCCGACGGCACCCCGCTGCTCGCGGTGTCCAACTTCGCCCCGGTCGTCCGCCCCGACTACCGCCTCGGCGTGCCCGACGACGTCCCCGCCTGGATCGAGGTACTCAACACCGACGCCGCGCGGTACGGCGGCGGCGACGTGGGCAACCCCGACCCGGTCAAGCCGGAGCCGCAGGGGTGGCACGGCCGGCCGGCGAGCGTCCGGCTGAACCTGCCGCCCCTGGCGACGGTGTGGCTGCGCCCGGCGTAGGAGCGGCCCGGGCTACGCGTCCACCAGCCCCTTCGGCAGCGGCCCGGTGTGCAGGACGCCGAGTCGCTGGGTGGCGCGGGTGAGGGCCACGTACAGGTCGCTCGTGCCGTAGCGGCCGGGTTCGACGACCAGGACGGAGTCGAACTCCAGGCCCTTGGACTGGCGCGGGTCGAGGAGGACCACCCCGCGCGTGAGGTCCGGCTCGGCGCCCGCCGTCACGCCGTCCAGCCGGGCCGCGAGGGCCTGGTGCAGGTCGCGCGGGGCGATGACGGCGAGGCGGCCCTCCTCGGGGGCCAGCTCCCGGGCGGCCTCGGCGACGGCGGCCGGGAGGTCACCGGTGGCGCGGACCCAGGGCCGTACGCCCGTGGAGCGCACCGAACTCGGCGGTGCGAACTCGGGGTCCTCGGCGCGGACGACGGCCGCCGCGACGTCCATGATCTCGGCCGGGGTGCGGTAGTTGACGCCCAGGCGGGTGTGGTCCCAGCGGTCCTCGACGTAGGGGGCGAGGATCTTCGACCAGGAGCCGACGCCGGCCGCCTCCGCGGTCTGCGCCGGGTCGCCCACCAGGGTCATCGAGCGGGTCGGGCAGCGGCGCATCAGCAGCCGCCACGCCATCGGGGACAGCTCCTGCGCCTCGTCGACGATGATGTGCCCGAAGGCCCAGGTGCGGTCGGCCGCGGCGCGCTCGGCGGCGCTGCGGTGGTCGTCCTCCTCCTGGCGTTCGGCGAAGCGCTCGGCGTCGATGATGTCGTGCGCCGACAGCACCTCCGCCTCCTCCTCGTGCTTGTCCTCGAACTCGTAGGTCCGGGACGCGTACGACACGTCCAGCACACCCTGCGCGTAGGCGATCTGCTGCTGCCGCTCGCGTTCGGCGCGGGAGCGGGCGATGCGGTCGTCCTCGCCGAGCAGTTCGGCCGCCTCGTCCAGGAGGGGCACGTCGGCCACGGTCCAGCGCCGGGTGACCGGGCGGCGCACGGCGGCGGCGTCCTCGGCGGGGAGGAAGGCCTCGGGGGCGGCGAGGAAGTCGGCGACCAGGCGCTGCGGGGTGATCCGGGGCCAGAGCCGGTCGATGGCGGACCAGACCTCGGGGTTCTCGGCGAGTTCGTCGCGGATCTGGGTGATGTCGCTGGGGTCGAGGAGGTTGGAACCGTCGTAGGGGTCGGTGCCGATGCGTTCGGCGACCATGTCGGTGAGGGTGTTGAGGATATGACCCTCGAAGTGCTCGCGGGACGCGTTGTGCGGGAGCTTCGCGGCGCGGGTGCGCTCGCGGGCGACGTTGACCAGGTCGTCGTCCAGCATGAGGATCTCGCGGTCGTGCTCGATCGCGATGACCGGTTCGGGCAGTGCCTGCCGGTCGCGGACCACCTCGGCGAGGACGTCGGCCATGCCGGCACGGCCCTTCACCGCCGCCGCCTCGGGCGTGTCCGTCCCGGTTGCCTTCACGCCGGGGAACAGCTCGCCGACGGTGGAGAGGAGCACGCCGGTCTCGCCGAGCGACGGCAGCACCTCGCCGATGTAGCCGAGGAAGGCGGGGTTCGGGCCGACGATGAGGACGGCGCGCTTGGCGAGCAGCTCGCGGTGTTCATAGAGGAGGTAGGCGGCGCGGTGCAGGGCGACGGCGGTCTTACCGGTGCCGGGGCCGCCCTCCACGACCAGGACGCCGCGGTGCGGGGCGCGGATGATGCGGTCCTGGTCGGCCTGGATGGTCTGCACGATGTCGCCCATGCGGCCGGTGCGCGCGGAGTTCAGCGCGGCGAGCAGCACGGCGTCGCCGGACGGGTCCTCGTGGCCGGTGCGTGTCTCGTCGCCGAGGTCGAGGATCTCGTCGTGCAGGGCGGTGACCGTGCGGCCCTCGCCGGCGATGTGCCGGCGGCGGCGCAGGCCCATCGGGGTGTGGCCGGTGGCCAGGTAGAAGGGGCGGGCGACGTCGGCCCGCCAGTCGATCAGGACCGGGGTGCGTTCGGCGTCGTCGGCGCGGAGTCCGATGCGGCCGATGTGGTGTCCGGCACCGGAGGTGAGGTCGATCCGGCCGAAGCAGAGGGACCCGTCCACCGCGTTGAGCGCGGCGAGCAGTCCGGAGCGCTCGGCGACCAGGATGTCCCGCTCCAGCCGGGCCTGCTGCGGAGTGTTGCCCTGCGCGAGCGCCTGGGTCACCGAGACCTCGGTGTCGCCGCGCAGCGCGTCCACGCGTGCGTAGAGTCCGTCGATGAATTCCTGCTCGTGCCGCAATTCATCGTCCGGAAATTCGGTGTTTGACAATTCCACTCCCGCCCGGATACACTGTGCTCATGAACTTCCTCGTGTCTCCATTGTGGTGAAGTCACGAATCAACGAATATACGCAAAGAAATCCCCCGAGCGCAATCGCTCGGGGGATTTCTTGTTGCGCCCGCCGTTGCCGCCGCCCGCCGCCTACAGCACGTCGGACAGCTCCTCCAGCAGTCGCCGCTTGGGCCGGGACCCCACCATGGACTTCACCGGCTCACCGCCGCGGAACACCATGAAGGTCGGCATCGACAGCACCTTGTACGCGTTCGTGGTCGCCGGGTTCCGGTCGACGTTCAGCTGCACCACGCGGAGTCGGTCGCCCTCCTCCTCGGCCAGGGCGCCGAGCACCGGGGCCATCTGCCGGCACGGCGGGCACCAGTCCGCGGTGAACTCCACCAGCACGGGCAGCTCACTGCCCAGCACCTCCGCGGCGAACTCCGCGTCCGTCACCTCGGGCACCCCGCTGCTCGTCGTCATACGTTCCCTCCCAGTTCGCACTTGGGTTCCGGGCCCCCCGGAACCGCCGCCTCGGCTCGCGCCAGCTGCGCGCCGACCTGCGCCCGCACCGACGTGAGCTGCTCGATCAGCGCGTCCAGCTCCGCCAGCTTGTGCCGGTAGACCACGAGGGAGGCCGGGCACGAGTCGCCCTCCGGGTGCCCGGCGCGCAGGCACTCCACGAACGGGCGGGTCTCCTCCAGGTCGAACCCGAAGTCCTGGAGCGTCCTGATCTGACGCAGCAGCTTCAGGTCGTCCTCGTCGTACATCCGGTAGCCGTTGACGGCGCGGCGCGCGGACAGCAGCCCCCGCGACTCGTAGTACCGCAGCGTCCGCGTCGTGGTTCCGGCCCGTGCGGCCAGCTCGCCGATTCGCATGGGAACGAACGTAGGCCCTGACGCGGACGTCAAGGCAAGAAGCCCCGCGCCACAGGGCGCGGGGCTTCTCGGGGGCCGGGCGGCTGAGCGACGGGGGGAGCACCTCGGCCGCCCGGCGTGTGTGGGCGTCGCGCCGGCCTGTCTCAGGCCCTGGCCAGCTCCTTCTCGCCGCCCTGCTCGGGCACGTCCGGCGTAGCGTCCGCGTCGTCGGCGCCGTGGTGGTCGTCCAGGAGGGTCTTCTCGTCGAACGGGGCGTGCCCGGCGAGCACCTCGTCCACCCGGCCCTTGTCGATCTCCTTGGTCCAGGTGCCGATCAGAACCGTGGCGATGGCGTTGCCGGCGAAGTTGGTGAGGGCGCGGGCCTCGCTCATGAAGCGGTCGATGCCGACGATGAGGCCGATGCCGTCCACCAGGGCGGGCTTGTGCGAGGAGAGGCCGCCGGCCAGCGTGGCGAGACCGGCACCGGAGACACCGGCCGCGCCCTTCGAGGCGACCAGCAGGAAGAGCAGCAGGGGGATCTGCTCGCCGATCGACATCGGCGTACCCATGGCGTCGGCGATGAACAGCGAGGCCATGGTCATGTAGATCATGGTGCCGTCGAGGTTGAACGAGTAGCCGGTCGGGACGGTGATGCCGACCACCGGCTTGCTGACGCCCAGGTGCTCCATCTTCGCGATGAGGCGCGGCAGCGCCGACTCCGACGAGGAGGTGGACAGGATCAGCAGGAACTCGCGGCCCAGGTACTTGAAGAGCGAGAGGACGTTGACGCCGGCGACGAAGCGCAGCAGCGCGCCCAGGACCAGGAAGACGAAGAGGAAGCAGGTGACGTAGAAGCCGAGCATCAGCACGGCCAGGCTCTTGAGCGCGTCGACGCCGGCCGAGCCGGTGACCGCGGCGATGGCGCCGAAGGCACCGATCGGGGCGGCCCACATGATCATGGCCAGGACGCGGAAGACCAGCCGCTGGATGTGCTCGATGCCGCGCAGGACGGGCTGTCCGGCGGAGCCCATGGCCTGGAGGGCGAAGCCGCAGAGCAGGGCGATCAGCAGGGTCTGCAGGACCTCGCCCGAGGTGAACGCGGAGACGATCGTGGTCGGGATGATGCCCATCAGGAACTCGGTGGTTCCCTTGGCCTCGGCGTCGACCTGCGCCTGACCGGTCTCCTTGACGGCGTCGGTGACCGCGAGGCCCGTGCCCGGGTCCAGGATGTTGCCGACGATCAGGCCGATGGCGAGGGCCACCAGCGACATGATCAGGAAGTAGACCAGGGCGATCCCGCCGACCGCGCCGACCTTGGCGGCCTTGCGCACCGAGCCGATGCCCAGCACGATCGTGCAGAAGATGATCGGCGAGATCATCATCTTGATCAGGTTCACGAAGCCGGTGCCCAGCGGCTTCAGCTCGGTGGCGAAGTCGGGGGCGGCGAGACCGACGGTGATACCGAGGGCGACCGCGATGATCACGGCTATGTACAGATAGTGCGTGCGGTCGCGCTTGGCTTTGGGTGCGGCAGGTGCCGTAGCGGCTTCGCTGGTCACGGCGGCCCTCCTTGACGACGTCGTCGGCATCACCGGCGTGCGGCTCACGTCCGGGGGTTTGTTTCGGGGATGCGGCGACTATCTCCCGCTCTGTGAGCGCGGTCACCCTTGCGTTCATTTAGTTCACCATCGAGCCAGGGGGGAGACTGGCGGCATGCACCTCCGCGTCCCCCGCCCCCGTAGCCTGGCCGGTCAGCTCTTCGCCATGCAGGCCGTGCTGATAGCGGTCGTGGTCGCCGGGTACGCGCTGTTCACCTACGTCAGTGACCGGCGGCAGGCGGAGGAGGCGGCCGGGCGGCAGGCCAGGTCGGTGTCGCTCGCGATAGCCGACTCGCCGTCCGTGCTGGAGGCGATCCGCACGCCCGACCCGACGGCGCGGCTCCAGCCGTACGCGGTGCGGGTCATGCGGGACACCGGCGTGGACTTCGTGACGATCATGGATCCGGAGGGCATCCGCTGGACCCACCCGGACCCGAAGCAGATCGGCCATCTCTTCCGCGGCCACATCGAGCGCGCCCAGCGGGGCGAGACGTTCACCGAGACGTACACGGGCACGCTGGGACCGTCGGTGCGGGCGGTGACGCCCGTGGAGGACACCGGGCGGGTGGTCGGACTGGTCAGCGCCGGGATCAAGGTCGAGGAGATCAGCAAGCGGGCACAGGATCAGCTGACGGCCCTGCTCGGGGTGGCGGCCGGGGCGCTGCTGCTCGGTGCGGTCGGCACGTACGTGATCAACGCGCGGCTGCGCCGGCACACGCACGGTATGAACGCGGACGAGCTGAGCCGGATGCACGACTACCATCAGGCGGCGCTGCACGCGGTGCGGGAGGGTCTGCTGATGCTGGACGGGCAGTACCGTGTCGCGCTGATCAACGACGGCGGACGGGAGCTGCTGGGCGTGGCCGGTGACGTGGTGGGCGCCTCGGTCGCCGACCTGGGGCTGCCGGCGCAGCTGACGGGAGCGCTGCTGGCCTCGGAGCCGCGGGTGGACGAGGTGCATCTGACGGCGGAGCGGGTGCTGGTGGTGAACACCTCGCCGGTCTCCGGGGGCGAGCACCGGGGCACGGTGGTGACCCTGCGCGACGTGACCGAGCTGCAGTCGCTCACCGGCGAGCTGGACTCCGAGCGCGGCTTCACCCAGGCGTTGCGCTCGCAGGCGCACGAGGCGGCCAACCGGCTGCACACGGTCGTCTCGCTGATCGAGCTGGGGCGCGCCGAGGAGGCCGTGGACTTCGCGACGGCCGAACTGGAACTGGCGCAGGCGCTCACCGACCAGGTGGTGGCGGCGGTCGGCGAGCCCGTGCTGGCCGCGCTGCTGCTGGGCAAGACGGCGCAGGCCAACGAGCGGGGAGTGGAACTGGTGGTGTCGCAGGACAGCCGACTGGACGACGGACTGCTGCCGCCGTCCCTGCCCGCCCGGGACCTGGTGACGATCCTGGGCAACCTGGTCGACAACGCGGTGGACGCGGCCCAGGGCGAGGTGCCCTCGCGAGTGACGGTGGCGGCGTACACCGAGGCGAGGGGCGGACGGCGGACGGCCGGGGGCGGGGACGTCTCCGGCGCGGACCCGGCGGCGGACGGCTCCGAGCTGGTGCTGCGGGTGTCGGACACGGGTACCGGGGTCGATCCCGCCCACGCCGACCTGGTCTTCCAGCGGGGTTTCTCGACGAAGCCGGCCGATGAGGGCGGCCGTGGCCTGGGGCTGGCGCTGGCCAGTCAGGCAGTGCAGCGGCACGGCGGCTCCCTGACCGTGACGGAGGCGGAGGGCGGCGGCGCCCGCTTCGAGGCCCGGCTGCCGCTGGACCACCCCGGCGGCCACGCACCGGCACCGGCCGCCCTGGCGGGCAGACCCGAGTCCGGGGGCGCCGTATGAGCGCCGCCCCGCAGCCGATCCGTGTCCTGGTCGTCGAGGACGACCCCGTCGCCGCCGACGCGCACGTGCTGTACGTCGGCCGGGTGCCGGGGTTCACGGCCGTCGGCAAGGCGCACACGGGAGCGGAGGCCCGGCGCGTGCTGGACCGTACGCCGGTGGATCTGCTCCTTCTCGACCTGCATCTCCCGGACGTGCACGGGCTGCAACTGGCCCGTTCGCTGCGGGCGGCGGGGCATCACACCGACGTGATAGCGGTGACCTCGGCGCGGGACCTGACGGTCGTGCGGGAGGGGGTCTCGCTGGGCGTGGTCCAGTACGTGCTGAAGCCGTTCACCTTCGCCACCCTGCGGGACCGGCTGGTGCGGTACGCCGAGTTCCGTGGCACCGCCGGGGAGGCGAGCGGCCAGGACGAGGTGGACCGGGCACTGGCCACCCTGCGGGCTCCGGGCCCGGCCGCCCTGCCGAAGGGGCTGAGCGGGCCGACGCTGGAGCGGGTGACGAGCGCGCTGCGCGGCACCGAGGAAGGGCTCACGGCGGCCGGGGTGGCCGAGGCCGTGGGCATCTCGCGGATCACGGCCCGGCGTTACCTGGAACATCTGGTGGAAGCGGGGCGGGCCGGCCGCAGTCCGCTCTACGGACAGGTGGGGCGGCCGGAGTTGGTGTACCGGTGGGTCCGCGAGGCCGAGCGGGGCCGATGAGCACAGGTTGTCCACCGCACGCGCATTGACCTGACTGGACCAGTCCTCTTACGTTCGCCGAGCAGCCGTCCCGGCCACAGCGTCGTGCCCGTAGGAGGTCGTGCCCGTGCGTCCCACCGTCCGGTTCACCGCTCTGTTCACCCTCACCGCGCTCGCCTCCACCACCCTCGCCGCCTGCGGAAGCGGCTCCGGCGGCGACCCGGACACGGTGAAGGTCTCCTTCAAGCAGTCGACGGACAACTCCATCAAGGTGATGGACGCCTATCTCACCGACATCAAGGAGCAGTTCGAGAAGGCCAACCCGGGCAAGAAGGTCGAGCTGGTCCCCATCAAGGCCCCGGACTCGGAGTACTACATCAAGCTCCAGCAGATGCTCCGCTCCCCCAAGACCGCGCCGGACCTGGTCTACGAGGACACCTTCCTCATCAACTCCGACATCACCAGCGGGTACTTGAAGCCGCTCGATCCCTACCTGGCCGGGTGGAAGGACTGGGACCAGTTCATCGACACCGCGAAGGCGGCGGCCAAGGGCGAGGACGGCAAGACGTACGGCGTACCGGACGGGACGGACACCCGCGGCCTCTGGTTCAGCAAGGACGTCTTCGCCAAGGCCGGCCTGCCCGCCGAATGGCAGCCGAAGACCTGGGACGACGTGCTGTCCGCGGCCCGCGCCATCAAGGAGAAGGTGCCGGGCGTCGTCCCCCTCAACGTGTACACGGGCAAGCCGGCCGGCGAGGCGGCCACCATGCAGGGCTTCGAGATGCTGCTGTACGGCACGAACGACGGCACCACCGACCCGCTGTACGACAAGGGCAGCAAGAAGTGGATCGCGGCGGGGCAGGGCTTCGAGGACTCGCTCGCGTTCGTCGAGACGGTGTACAAGGAGAAGCTCGGCCCGGAGGTCTCCGACGCGCTCGACCCCAACTTCGGCACCAAGGTTCGCGGTGAGCTGCTTCCGCAGGGCAAGCTCGGGATCGCTCTCGACGGCTCCTGGCTGCCGCAGGACTGGCTGGAGGGCAGCGGGCACGAGTGGCCCGAGTGGTCGAAGGAGCTGGGTCTTGCCGCCATGCCGACGCAGAACGGCCAGGCTCCCGGCAAGGTGAGCATGTCCGGCGGCTGGACGTGGTCGATCCCGGCCAAGGCGGCCAACCCCGACCTGGCCTTCGAGTTCGTCAAGACGATGCAGACCAAGGCCAACGCCCAGAAGTGGTACATCGCCAACTCCGGCATCGCCGTCCGCGAGGACGTCGCGAACGATCCCGCGTACGTCGACGCCCAGCCCGGCATCAAGTTCTTCACCGACCTCGTCGAGAGCACGCACTACCGGCCCGCCTACCCGGCGTACCCGAAGGTCTCCGTCGCCATCCAGGAGGCGATGGAGGGCGTGACGACCGGCGACAAGTCGGTCGAGGAGGCGGCGCGCGGCTACGACGAGGCGCTCGAGGAGGCCACCGACAACCAGGTGGTCCGCAAGTGACGGCGGCCACGCCGCAGCACGCGGGGCCGGGTCCGGGGCCGGAGGTTCTCGAGGTGCCGCCCGGCCCGCCCGGTCCGGACCCGGCCCGTCGCGCGAGGTCCGCCACCGCTCGCCGCGCCCTCTTCCGCGCCCTGCCCGTCTCCCCCGCCGTCGTCCTGCTGCTGCTCTTCCTCGCCGGCCCGATCGCGTACTGCGTGGTCATCGCCTTCACCGACCTCCAGCTCACCGGGCAGGCCGAGGAGTCCTTCGTCGGCTTCGAGAACTTCCGGCGGGCGTTCCAGGACGAGGCGTTCCTCAACGCCGTGTGGCTGACGCTGGTGTTCACGGTGCTGTCGTCGCTGATCGGGCAGAACACCCTGGGGCTGGCGCTGGCCTCGCTGATGCAGCGGGCCTCGAAGCCGGTCCGTACACTCACCGGCGGCATCGTCGTCACCGCGTGGGTGCTGCCGGAGGTGGTGGCGGGCTTCCTGCTCTACGCCTTCTTCCGCCGCGAGGGCACTCTCAACGCCCTCCTCGACTGGCTCCATCTGCCGTCCCAGAACTGGCTGTTCACGCTGCCGATCCTGGCGGTGTCCTTCGCCAACGTGTGGCGGGGCACGGCGTTCTCGATGCTGGTGTACTCGGCCGCGCTGAACGAGATCCCGAAGGAGGTCACCGAGGCCGCCGAGGTGGACGGGGCGAGCGGCTGGCGCCGGATGTGGCACATCACGCTGCCGATGATCCGGCGCTCCATCGGCACCAATCTCATGCTGAACACGCTGCAGACCCTGTCGGTCTTCGGACTGATCTGGGTGATGACGCGGGGCGGCCCGAGCGGCAAGAGCCAGACGCTGCCGTTGTTCATGTACGAGCAGGCCTTCCAGAACAGCCTGATCGGCTACGGCACGGCGGTGGCGCTGCTGCTGTTGCTGATCGGCTCGCTGTTCTCGGTCGTGTACCTGCGCCTGCTGCGGACGGAGGTCTGACATGGCATCCGCCTTCGCGTCCCGCCGCGCCCCCGCCTCCCGGCGCAACCGGCGCCGGCTGGCCGCCGACGCCGGGCTGCTGGTGGCCGCCGCCGCGTTCGTGCTGCCGCTGGCCTGGGTGGTGCTGTCCGCCCTGGACCCGCGCGCGAGCCTCAGGGTGAAGGTCCCCGACGGGCTGACCCTGGAGAACTTCGACGCGATCCTCACCCCGGAGATCACCTTCACCCCGCTGCTCAACAGCCTGATCCTGTGCGGCGGTGCGACCCTGCTGACGGTGGTGTGCGCGGCGCTCGCGGCGTATCCGCTCTCCCGTTTCCGGTCGCGGCTGAACCGGCCGTTCCTGCTGACCATCCTGTTCGCGACCAGCCTGCCGATCACCGCGATCATGGTGCCGGTCTACGCCCTCTTCGTGCGGGTGAACATGATCGACACCATGCAGGGGACGGTCTTCTTCTTCGCCGCCTCCCAGCTGCCCTTCGCGATCTGGCTGATGAAGAACTTCATGGACGGTGTGCCCAAGGAACTGGAGGAGGCGGCCTGGACGGACGGGGCGTCGTCGTTCCAGTCACTGCTGCGGATCGTGCTGCCGCTGATGGGGCCGGGAGTGGCGGTCGTGACGGTGTTCTCGTTCGTGATGATGTGGGGGAACTTCTTCGTCCCCTTCATGCTGCTGCTCTCCCCGGACCAGATGCCCGCGTCGGTGAGCATCAACGACTTCTTCGGCAACCGGGGCATGGTGGCGTACGGGCAGCTGGCGGCGTTCTCGATCGTCTACTCGACGCCGGTCGTCCTGCTGTACGTGCTGATCTCCCGACGGCTGGGCGGGGGGTTCGCGCTGGGCGGGGCGGTGAAGGGATGAGTCGGATGCGTCCGCTTGCGCCCGCAATATGCCGGCTGAATGCCCGTCATACGCCCGTAGTTTCGTACAATCCGTATCGCTGGCTGAACAGCCCGTAGTCAGCGCGGCACCGGACCCCTACGGTGTGGCCCGTGCGCCGACCCTCACCTCACCCGAACCAGTCGGGTCCCCCGTTCAACGCCCTCGCCGCCCGCCGGCTCCGTGCCGCCCTCAACATGGGGCCCGAGCACGTCGCCCACGGTATGCGGGTCTCGTACGGGCTGCCGTACGTCACCCCGGATCTCGTCATCGCCTGGGAGCGGGGCGTCGCCTCCCCCCAGAATGCCGAGCTGACCGCGCTCGCGGGGGTGCTGTGGTGCTCGCCCGGTGATCTGATCGGGCGGCCGCAGACCCTGCGCGAGCACCGCATCGCCCGTTCCCTGGCGCCGGAGGACGTGGCCCGTGCCGTCGGCGTCGCGCTTCCGGCGTACCTGCGGATGGAGGAGACGGACGACTGGCGCGGCAACGACCGCCAGTCGGCCGCGCTCGCCGACGTGCTCGGCCTCGACCTGCCCGACTTCGTGACCGTCACGGGGCGCGAGGAGAAGCTCGCCGACCTGCTGACGAGCGCCGTCAAGACCCGCTGGCAGGGCTATGTGCGCCCGGTCGCCAAGGTGGCGCCGCTGGACCGGCGGGTCCTGGAGAACGTCCTCCAGGTACTGCACCAGGACTACCAGGGGCACATGGCCGCCACCCTCAGCTGGGGCGGCGGCAGCGGCGACTCCCACGAGGCGGGCCGCGACTTCCTCGACCGGATCGTGGAGCACTTCTGGACGGCGGTCGAGAAGCACCCGTGAACGGTGGCGTCCGGCGGAACGGTGGCGTCCGGCGGAACGGTGGCGTCCGGCGGAGCCGTGGCGACCGGCGGTTAGAAGACCGACTCCGCCTCGTCCATCCGGTCCTTCGGCACCGTCTTCAGCTCGGTCACGGCCTCCGCCAGCGGCACCATGACGACGTCCGTGCCGCGCAGCGCCGTCATCCGGCCGAAGTCGCCCCGGTGCGCGGCCTCCACCGCGTGCCAGCCGAAGCGGGTGGCGAGCACCCGGTCGTACGCGGTCGGCACGCCGCCGCGCTGGATGTGGCCGAGGATGACCGGCTTGGCCTCCTTGCCGAGCCTGCGCTCCAGCTCGTACGCGAGCGCGGTGCCGATGCCCTGGAAGCGCTCGTGGCCGAACTTGTCGATCGCGCCCTTGCCGTAGTCCATGGAGCCCTCGGCGGGGTGGGCGCCCTCGGCGACGCAGACGACGGCGAACTTCTTGCCCCGGGAGAACCGCTCCTCGACCATCTTGACCAGGTCGGCGGGGTCGAAGGGGCGCTCGGGCAGGCAGATGCCGTGGGCGCCGGCGGCCATGCCGGACTCCAGGGCGATCCAGCCGGCGTGCCGGCCCATGACCTCGACGACCATCACGCGCTGGTGGGACTCGGCGGTGGTCTTGAGGCGGTCCATCGCCTCCGTGGCCACGCCGACCGCCGTGTCGAAGCCGAAGGTGCGGTCCGTCGAGGAGATGTCGTTGTCGATGGTCTTCGGCACGCCCACCACCGGGAGTCCGGCGTCCGACAGCATCCGGGCGGCCGTCAGCGTGCCCTCGCCGCCGATCGGGATGAGCGCGTCGATGCCGAAGCTCTGGATCATGTCCCCGGCGTTCTCGCAGGCCTCGCGGAGCCGGTCGCGTTCCAGCCGGGAGGAGCCGAGGATGGTGCCGCCGCGGGCCAGGATGCCGCTGACCGCGTTCAGGTCGAGGGTGCGGTAGCGGCCGTCCAGCAGGCCCGCGTAGCCGTCCTCGAAGCCGATGACCTCGTCGCCGTAGTTGTCGACCGCTCGGTGCACGACCGACCGGATCACTGCGTTCAGGCCGGGGCAGTCGCCGCCTGCGGTGAGAACTCCGATACGCATCGTGCTGTGTCTCCTGCTCGCTGTTGACACCGGTGAGCCGATCCAATTGTTTCACGGCCGGACCCCCGGCGGGCACTGACGAGCGCTGCCGGGCACCGGCGGGCACTGACGGGCGCCTTATCCATCGCCGGAGGTATTGTCAAGGGGGTTTCGCTCACCCCGGTGGGCGATTTCTGTGCACGGGCCAGCCGCCACCAGACGAAAGTGAGAGCACGCGTGACGCGCAGCGTGTACGTGACCGGTATCGACCGCGGCGACGGCCGCCAGGTCGTCGAACTGGGGGTCCTGGAGCTCCTGACCCGGCAGGTCGACCGGGTCGGCGTCTTCCGTCCCCTGGTCCACGACGGGCCCGACCGGCTCTTCGAGCTGCTGCGCGCCCGCTACCGGCTCGCGCAGGACCCGGCGACCGTGTACGGCATGGACTACCAGGAGGCGTCCGCCCTCCAGGCCGAACAGGGCACGGACGAACTGGTGTCCGCGCTGGTCGACCGGTTCCACCTGGTGGCCCGGGACTACGACGTGGTCCTCGTCCTCGGCACCGACTTCGCCGACACCCAGTTCCCGGACGAGCTGGCGCTGAACGCGCGGCTCGCCAACGAGTTCGGCGCCTCGGTGCTGCCGGTGGTGGGCGGCCGCAAGCAGACCGCGGAGTCCGTACTGGCCGAGACCGTCAACGCCTTCCGCGCCTACGACGGGCTGGGCTGCGACGTCCTGGCCATGGTGACCAACCGGGTGGCCCGCGAGGACCGGGACCAGATCGCCGAGCGGCTCGCGAACCGGCTGCCGGTGCCGTGCTGGGTCGTGCCCGACGAGCCCGCGCTGTCCGCGCCGACCGTCTCGCAGATCGCGCACGCCCTCGGCGCGAGGGTGGTCCTCGGCGACGACTCGGGGCTCGCCCGCGACGCGCTGGACTTCGTCTTCGGCGGGGCCATGCTGCCCAACCTGCTCAGCGCCCTGACCCCGGGCTGCCTGGTCATCACCCCCGGCGACCGCGCCGACCTGGTGATCGGCGCACTGGCCGCGCACAGCGCCGGCACCCCGCCGATAGCCGGCGTCCTGCTGACCCTGAACGAGGTGCCCGGCGACGGCATCCTCACCCTCGCCGCCCGCGTGGCCCCCGGTACGCCGGTGCTCTCGGTGACCGGCAACAGCTTCCCCACCGCCGAGCAGCTGTTCTCCCTGGAGGGCAAGCTCAACGCGGCCACCCCGCGCAAGGCGGAGACCGCCCTCGGCCTCTTCGAGCGGTACGTCGACACCGCCGACCTCAGCAAGCGGGTCTCCGCGCCGAGCAGCGACCGCGTCACGCCGATGATGTTCGAGCACAAGCTCCTTGAGCAGGCCCGTTCCGACCTGCGTCGGGTCGTCCTGCCGGAGGGCACCGAGGAGCGGGTGCTGCACGCGGCGGAGGTGCTGCTGCGCCGGGGCGTGTGCGAGCTGACGCTGCTCGGCCCCGTCGAGCAGATCCGCAAGAAGGCCGCCGACCTGGGCATCGACCTGGAGAACGCGCAGCTGATCGACCCCGCGGTGTCCGAGCTGCGCGACTCCTTCGCCGAGAAGTACGCCGCCCTGCGCGCCCACAAGGGCGTCACCGTGGAGCTGGCGTACGACGTGGTCTCCGACGTCAACTACTTCGGCACGCTGATGGTGCAGGAGGGTCTCGCCGACGGCATGGTGTCGGGGTCGGTGCACTCGACGGCGGCGACGATCCGGCCGGCCTTCGAGATCATCAAGACCAAGCCGGACGCCTCGATCGTCTCCTCCGTCTTCTTCATGTGCCTGGCCGACAAGGTCCTGGTCTACGGCGACTGCGCGGTCAACCCCGACCCGAACGCCGAGCAGCTCGCCGACATCGCGACCCAGTCGGCGTCCACGGCGGCGCGGTTCGGGGTGGATCCGCGGATCGCGATGCTGTCGTACTCGACGGGCACGTCCGGTTCGGGCGCGGACGTCGACAAGGTGCGCGAGGCGACGGAGCTGGTCCGCTCGCGCCGCCCGGACCTGAGGATCGAGGGGCCGATCCAGTACGACGCCGCCGTCGAGCCGTCGGTGGCCGCGACCAAGCTGCCCGGCTCGGAGGTCGCCGGGCAGGCCAGCGTGCTGATCTTCCCCGACCTGAACACCGGCAACAACACGTACAAGGCCGTGCAGCGCTCGGCCGGCGCCATCGCGGTGGGCCCGGTGCTCCAGGGTCTGCGCAAGCCGGTCAACGACCTGTCCCGGGGCGCGCTCGTCCAGGACATCGTCAACACCGTCGCCATCACGGCGATCCAGGCCCAGCAGTCCCCCACCGAGAAGGCTTCCGACCAGTGAGTCCCACGCGCGTCCTCGTCCTCAACTCCGGCTCGTCGTCGGTGAAGTACCAGCTGCTCGACATGCGCGGCAGCGACCGGCTGGCGGTCGGCCTCGTCGAGCGGATCGGTGAGGAGACCTCACGGCTCAAGCACACTCCGGCGGGCGGCGAGAGCCGTGAGTGGAGCGGGTCGATCCCCGACCACGACGCGGCGCTGAAGGCCGTGGCGGCGGAGCTGGCCAAGGACGGCCTCGGCCTGGACTCGCCCGAGCTGGCCGCGATAGGGCACCGGGTGGTGCACGGCGGGAAGCACTTCACCGAGCCGACCGTCGTGGACGACGCCGTGCTCGCCGAGATCGAGCGGCTGATCCCGGTCGCCCCGCTGCACAACCCGGCCAATCTCACCGGCATCCGCACCGCGCAGGCGCTGCGCCCGGACCTGCCGCAGGTCGCCGTCTTCGACACGGCCTTCCACACGACCATGCCGGAGTCCGCGGCCCGCTACGCGATCGACGTCGAGACCGCCGACGCGCACCGCATCCGCCGCTACGGCTTCCACGGCACCTCGCACGCGTACGTCTCCCGGGAGACCGCGCGGCTGCTGGGCCGGGCGCCCGAGGACGTGAACGTCATCGTGCTGCACCTGGGCAACGGGGCGTCCGCCTCGGCGGTGCGGGGCGGTCGCTGCGTGGACACCTCCATGGGGCTGACGCCCTTGGAGGGGCTCGTGATGGGTACGCGCTCGGGTGACATGGATCCGGCCGTCATCTTCCATTTGATGCGTGTTGGTGGAATGTCCGCCGACGAGATCGACACTCTCCTCAACAAGAGGAGCGGTCTGATCGGTCTGTGCGGCGACAACGACATGCGGGAGATCCGCCGCCGTGTGGACGCCGGCGACGAACGGGCGCGGCTGGCCTTCGACATCTACATTCACCGGCTGAAGAAGTACATCGGCGCCTATTACGCCGTTCTCGGACGGGTGGACGCCGTGGCCTTCACGGCCGGGGTCGGGGAGAACGCGGCGCCGGTGCGGGAGGCCGCCGTGTCGGGCCTGGAAGGGCTCGGCCTGGCGTTGGACGGCGAGCTGAACGCCGTACGCGGGGACGGGGCGCGGCTGGTGTCGCCCGCGGGCGCGCGGGTGGCGGTGGCGGTGGTGCCGACCGACGAGGAAATGGAGATCGCGACACAGACCTACGCTCTGGTCGAAAAGGAAAGGTGAGGGCATCCGAGGACAGCTGAATAATTCTCTTGTGAGCACCGAGGCGCCCATTTGTATCTTCCGCCAGACGGAATATTCCGCAGCGAAACAAACCGATAGGATCGCCCCATGCGCCGTTCGAAAATCGTCTGTACTCTCGGCCCCGCGGTCGACTCCCACGAGCAGCTCGTATCGCTGATCGAGGCCGGCATGAACGTGGCCCGCTTCAACTTCAGCCACGGCACCCATGCGGAGCACCAGGGGCGTTACGACCGTGTCCGGGCCGCCGCCAAGGAGACCGGCAGGGCCATCGGCGTCCTCGCCGACCTCCAGGGCCCGAAGATCCGCCTGGAGACCTTCGCGGAGGGCCCCGTCGAGCTGGTGCGCGGTGACGAGTTCACCATCACCACCGAGGACGTGCCGGGTGACCGGACGATCTGCGGCACGACGTACAAGGGCCTGCCCGGTGACGTCACCAAGGGCGACCAGGTGCTCATCAACGACGGCAACGTCGAGCTGAAGGTCACCGAGGTCGAGGGCCCCCGGGTGAGGACGATCGTCATCGAGGGCGGCGTCATCTCCGACCACAAGGGCATCAACCTGCCCGGCGCGGCCGTGAACGTGCCCGCGCTGAGCGAGAAGGACATCGAGGACCTCCGGTTCGCGCTGCGGATGGGCTGCGACCTGGTCGCCCTCTCCTTCGTCCGGGACGCCAAGGACGTCGCCGACGTGCACCGCGTGATGGACGAGGAGGGTCGCCGGGTCCCCGTCATCGCCAAGGTGGAGAAGCCGCAGGCGGTGGAGAACATGGAGGGCGTCGTCGCGGCCTTCGACGCCGTCATGGTCGCCCGCGGTGACCTGGCCGTCGAGTACCCGCTCGAGAAGGTCCCCATGGTGCAGAAGCGCCTGATCGAGCTGTGCCGGCGCAACGCCAAGCCGGTGATCGTGGCGACCCAGATGATGGAGTCGATGATCACCAACTCCCGCCCGACCCGCGCCGAGGCCTCCGACGTGGCCAACGCGATCCTGGACGGCGCGGACGCGGTCATGCTGTCGGCCGAGTCGTCGGTGGGCGCGTACCCGATCGAGACGGTCAAGACGATGTCGAAGATCGTCACCGCCGCCGAGCAGGAGCTGCTGTCCAAGGGCCTGCAGCCGCTGGTCCCGGGCAAGAAGCCGCGCACGCAGGGCGGTTCGGTGGCCCGCGCCGCCGCCGAGATCGCCGACTTCCTGGGCGGCAAGGGCCTGGTGGCGTTCACCCAGTCCGGTGACACCGCCCGCCGGCTGTCCCGCTACCGCGCGACCCAGCCCATCCTCGCCTTCACCACCGACGAGTCGACCCGCAACCAGCTGGCGCTCAGCTGGGGCGTCGAGCCGCACGTGGTGCCGTTCGTGAACAGCACCGACGAGATGGTCGACCTGGTGGACCAGGAGACGATGCGCCTCGGCCGGTTCAACGACGGCGACATCGTCGTGATCACCGCCGGTTCGCCCCCCGGCGTGCCCGGCACCACCAACATGGTCCGCGTGCACCACCTGGGCGAGACCCGCCGCGCCTGACGGTCCCGCACACGGCCGCCGCCGGCTTCCCGTACGGCGCCGAGGGCGTCCCCTGCGCGCGCAGGGGACGCCCTCGGCGCTTGTCGCGGCTCCCGCACGGGTTCGTGGGCGCGCTCGGTCAGGTCGTGTACTGGTGCAGCCCCGGGATGTGGAGGGTGCCGCCGAACTGACCGGCCTGGACGACCGTCACCTTCGTGAAGTAGATGAGCGGGATGTCCAGGGGCGGCGGGTGCTCGGGGTCGAAGGTGATCGGGATCAGCCCGAGCAGGTTGCCCGAGATGCTCTCGGTGTACATCACCGTGTCGCCGTCGCGGATCGTGGACGTGGATCCCTCGGCCGCCTGCACGTGGTACGTCTTGCCGGACTGCTCGTCCTTCACCGTCTGGTGCAGGTCGCCGATGTCGGTGCCGTTGGATATGACGTACTTCAGCACCTTCTTGGTGGTGCCGTTGGCCGTCCTCACCTCGACGACGCCCTTGTACGAGGCGCCCTTCAGCAGCAGCGAGCTGGCGTTGAGCTGCCAGGGGTCGTCGGGCAGCGGCACCGCGTTGTCGACGCCGCCCTCCTCGTCCGTGGCGACCGGGCAGTCGTCCACGTCCGTGCCGCCGCTCTCGGAGGCGCTGGGGCTGGGGCTGGGCGAGGCGGTGGCCTCACCGGCCGCCTCCTTCGCCGCCTCGGCCGCCTCGTCCACCGACTCCTCGGCGTCCTCGGCCGCCCCGGACGCCGCGTCGGTCGTGTCCTCGACGGCGTCCTTCGCCGTGTCGGTGACCTTGTCGGCGGCCTTGTCCGTGTCCTCGCCCGCGTCCTTGCCCGCGTCCTTGCCCGTGGTGTCCTTCGCGGGGTCGGACGCGTCGTCGCCGGCGCTTTCCGACGCCGAGGGGGTAGGCGTGGGGCTCGGGCTCTCCGCGGCCTTCTCGCCGCCGGTGAAGATGCCCTCGATGGCGTCGCCGATGCCCTCCAGCACACCACCGCGGGACTCCGACGGGGACGGCTCCGCAGCGCCCGCGCCGACCGCGTCCTCGCCCTGCGGCTCCTTGCTCTGCGACTCCTGGGACGCGGAGGGACTCGGGGCGGGGCCGGTCTCGTCGCCCGTACCGCCCTGGTCGCCGGTGTCTGCCGTGTCGCCCTTGTCGTCGGAACCTGAATCCGACGAAGAGGACTCACCCGTGCCCGTGCCCGTGTCCGTGTCCTTGCCGGAGTCCGAGGGGCTGGGCTCCGTCTCGTCACCCTTGTCGTCGTCGGCCCCGTCGGTCGCCGAGGGCGACGGCGTGGGCGACTCGGACGTGCCCTTCTCGGCTTCCTCCAGGGCCGCCACGCAGTCCTTGTACTCGTCGGCCGTCAGGCTGTTGGAGGTCGGCTTCGCCGAGTCGTTGCCGTCGGCGAGGGCCAGCGTCGGCGTGAACCCCATCCCCATGAGGACGGCCGTGGGCATCGCCGCCAGGGCTATCGCCTTCCCGGCCGGCATGTGGAACCTGGTGAACAACGGTTTCTTGGGTGCCGCGTGGCGCGGCCCGGTTCTCACACGGGACGACTCCACGTCAGTCCCGCGGGTCACCTCGTCAGCCGGCACTGTGCCTCCCGTTCGCCCCGTTGGCCGGGCTCGTTCCTGACAGATCGTTCGGCTCGTCCGCCCCGTCCCGCGGCTGCGGAATCGCGGCGTCGGGCACCGGAGTTCCGGGCACGGTGGTACCGGGCACGCCGGCGCCGGGGTCCACGCCCTCCGGCGCGTCGCCCCTTCCCTTGCCCTCCACCGGCGGCTCGGCCCGCGGCGGCTCACCCGGCACCCACGACACGGCCATCGCCCCGCCGATCAGCGAGAGCAGGAAGCCGATGAAGAAGCCGCCGAGGTTGGACACGGGGATGGACACCAGCGCCAGCAGGATCGCCGCCACGCCCGCGAAGACCCGGACGTGCTTCTGGAACCAGAGGCTGACGCCCAGGACGACCAGCAGCACGCCGATGATCAGGGATCCGGCGCCCGCGGTGGTTGCCATCGCCAGCGTCAGGTGCCCGATCTGGAGATTGGCGTACGGGAAGTAGGCGATGGGGAGTCCGCCGAGCGCGACGAACAGGCCGGCCCAGAACGGCCGCGCGCCTCGCCAGGCACGGAACTGCAGCCTCCGGCGGGTGAACTGGCCGGCTGCGACAGGAGTCTCGGCGCTCATGGAAAACAGCTCCCTGGTACGGCTTTTGCTGTGGTGGAGATGTGGGCCGCGCGTGAAGGCGTGGCCGGAGAGTGGACGGGCGGGGGCGCCACCGGCTCCCCCGCCCGTCAGCGAGTGCTTAGTAGCACTCCTTGACACCCTTGGACAGCGACATCTTCAGACCGCTGAGCTTGAAGGTTCCGGCAGTGGTCGCCCACGCCGTCTGCTTCACGTTGGTCAGCGTGGCCGAGTCGGCCTGCTGCGCGAATCCGAACGGGTTCGCGGTGTCGCCCTTCTTGATGCCGGGACCCTTGCTGGCGTCCTTGGCGGCCACGCCGATGTCGATGCCGCGGAAGGTGGCATCGGCCTCGAGCTTCTCGACGTCGATGTACAGGTTCTGGGCCTCGACCGGCTGGGCGCCGCCGCCGGCCTTCAACATGAGGCTGACCGAACCGATCAGCGGGATGTCCGGGGTGACCACGGACTGGCACATGTTCTTGATCGACGCGGACTTGAACGCCGAGACGGCGACGGGGTGAGCCGTCTTCTTGCCGTCGAGCGTGTAGCCCGAGTCAATGGCCCCGTACTGGGAGAAGCCCGTACCGTCGAGCCGGTCCGCCGTCACCTTGAACGACTGACCGGAGACGCTGAACGACGCGGCCAGGGCACCCTGCCCCAGCGCGACGCCTATCGCAGCCGTGGCGGCCACGCTGGGCACCATCACCACAGCGAACCGCTTCCATCTGGTCCCGCCACGCACCTGGGACTCCATATTTCCTCCTTCTCGGACGTACATCTCCTGGCCTCGGCCCGCCCCGGGATCGGCGGCTCGGCCTGGCAGGGATGGGAGAAGTGCTACGTCCTCGGGAAGGAGAGCGCCCGTACTCGGCGGCGCGTACAACACGCCCGAATCACCGGCGATCACCCCCGAGCGACAACCACTGGTCGCGCCTGACACGCATCACGCACAACCCTGCTGGACAGGCTTCGCCGAGTGGACGAAGACCCCCCTGCCCAAGAGCCGGCTCCACTGCCGCCGGCTCTGCTCGGTGGGGACCCAGGAACCCCCGTGACCCGACTGGCTTTCGGGGTACGGGAATGGACCGAGCGTCGCCGATCGTGGTGCATTCTCGCCGCCGACACAAGGGGGTTCGTTACTCACTAGTAACGGCCGGACAACCGCAGGGCGACACACCGGCCCCGAACGGCGACGCTCGGTGCGTCACGGGGGCGGAACAAAACAATTGATCGCTGGACAGAATCCGACAGATCGACGCAGCTGACTTACTAGCAGTAACAGCGGCCGCGATTGCCAAGATTTGGCAAAGCGCGGCCGCACTGGCGTCCCGTCGACAGCTCTTTCACATGGGCACCACCCGGACGAACGGTCGGCGACCGCTCGGCGGAGAGGGCCCGGACCGCCCCCTAGAACAGGGCGCGGGCCAGCGCCCTGCGCGCCACGGCCACCCGCGGATCGTCGGCGCCGACCACCTCGAACAGCTCCAGCAGCCGCAGCCGTACGGCGTCCCGGTCGTCCCCGGCCGTGACGCGCACCGTGTCGATGAGGCGCGCGAAGGCGTCCTCCACGTGACCGCCCACCAGATCCAGGTCGGCGGCGGCGATCTGCGCCTGGGCGTCGCCCGGCTTGTCGGCCGCGTCCTGACGGACCCGCTGCGGGTCGGCGTTCTGCACACGCTGGAGCAACTCGGCCTGGGCCAGGCCCAGTTTGGCCTCCGTGTTGCCCGGGTCCTCACCGAGCACGTTCTTGTACGCCTGGACGGCTCCGGCCAGGTCGCCCGCGTCCAGCGCCTGCACGGCGGCCTCCAGGGCCGCGTCGTGCGGCCCGGCCGGACGCTCGGGGGCGGCGGGCTGCGCGCCCGGCTCCGCCTCGGGGTCGACGGCGATACCGGTCAGACCGAAGCGCTCCTCCGCGACCTGCACCAGCTGGTCCAGGGTCTGGCGGATCTGCGTCTCGCCGGCGGCGCCCTGGAAGAGCGGCAGCGCCTGTCCGGCCACGACCGCGAACACGGCCGGGATGCCCTGGACACCGAACTGCTGCATCAGCATCTGGTTGGCGTCGACGTCGATCTTGGCGAGGAGGAAACGGCCGTTGTACTCGACAGCGAGCCGCTCCAGGACCGGGCTCAACTGCTTGCAGGGCTCACACCACTCGGCCCAGAAGTCGATGACGACCGGGACCTCGGTGGACCGCTGCAGGACATCGCTCTCGAAGCCGGCCTCATCGACGTCGATGACGAGGTCGGCCGGGGAGACGGCCCCCGTCCCACCGTGCCGGGCCGCCTCGGCGCGCGCCTGCTCCGCCTTGGCCTTGGCCTCCTGGGCCTGCTTCACCGCGGCGAGGTCGACGACCCCGCTCATGGACATGTTCCGTGGCTGCATGGGCCTATCCTCCCCCGTACTCCGCGCGCGTGTGAAAAGCGGGTCGAAAGCCCGCCCTGAAGTGTTCCGCCGGCGCCGGGTCCCCACCCGCGCCCATGGTCGTCGCTGGGGCCCGGGCGTGCGGGGCCCGTGCTTTCGCTACGACCCGTAGCGTAATGCCACGACGGGCCGCGGGAACAGCCCTCCCCCGTGATCTCCCTCACGACCACCCACGGGTTACCCGCCGGTTAAGGTCGGGGAATGCAGAGCAGTACCCCCGCCGGCCGTACCGGACGCCCTCGCAGCGCCGCGGCGGACACCGCGATCCTGGCCGCGACGCGGGCGGCCCTGGTCGACCTGGGCTGGTCGAAGCTCACCCTGGGAGACGTCGCGACGCGGGCCGGGGTTGCCAAGACGACGCTCTATCGCCGCTGGGCGGGCAAGAACGAGCTGGTGGTCGACGCGGTCGCCGAACTCTTCGACGAGCTGCGGCTCCCCGACCGCGGCTCCCTGGCCGCCGACATCGAGGGGGTGGTGCTCCAGTTCGCGGCGATCCTGGCCCGCCCGGAGGCCAAGAGCGGCCTGATGGCGGTGGTCGCCGAGTCCACGCGGGACGACGCGCTGCGCGAGCGCATCCGCGGGTCGATCGTGGAACGCCAGAAGCGCCTGGTCCTGGAGGGCAGGGCCCGCGCCCAGGCACGCGGCGAACTGCCCCCCGAGACCGACCCGGCCGAGGCCGCCCGCACCGCGGACCTCATCTTCGACGTGGTGGCGGGCGCGGTGGTCCACCGCACCCTGGTCAGCGCGGAACCGGCGGACGGGGAGTGGGTGCGCGGCTTCACGCAGGTACTGCTGTGGGGACTGACCTCCCGGCCGCCCGAGCCGCCGGAGCCGCCCGGGGGGTGATCCGGGGGCCAGGGGAACCCGGGGGCCAGGGGACCCGGGGAGGGGCCGGGGGGCGAAGCTCCCTGGCGTCGCCCGCACCGGCACCGTGCGCCTAGAACCCCGCCGGTTCCGTGTACACCCCCCACTCGTCCCGCAGCACCCCGCAGATCTCCCCGAGCGTCGCCTCCGCCCGCACCGCGTCCAGCATCGGTTCGATCATGTTGCCCCCGGAGCGGGCCGCGGCCAGCATGCCGTCCAGAGCCGTGCGTACGGCCGCGTCGTCGCGGGCCGCCTTGCGCTCGCCCAGGTCCCGCACCTGCTCGCGCTCCACCTCGTGGCTCACCCGCAGGATCTCCAGGTCACCGGTGACGGAACCCGTGTGGACGTTGACGCCGACGACCCTCTTGTCGTCCTTCTCCAGGGACTGCTGGTAGCGGAAGGCGGACTCGGCGATCTCACCGGTGAACCAGCCGTCCTCGATGCCGCGCAGGATTCCGGAGGTGATCGGCCCGATCGGATGCCGTCCGTCGGGGTGCGCCCTCAGCCCCCGCTCCTTGATCTGCTCGAAGATCTTCTCCGCGTCCGCCTCGATCCGGTCCGTCAGCTGCTCGACGAACCAGGAACCGCCCAGCGGGTCGGCGACGTTGGCGACGCCGGTCTCCTCCATCAGCACCTGCTGGGTGCGCAGGGCGATCTCGGCGGCCTGCTCGCTGGGCAGGGCGAGGGTCTCGTCCAGGGCGTTGGTGTGCAGGGAGTTGGTGCCGCCGAGCACCGCCGCCAGCGCCTCCACCGCCGTACGCACCACGTTGTTGTACGGCTGCTGCGCGGTGAGCGAGACACCCGCGGTCTGCGTGTGGAAGCGCAGCCACTGCGCCTTGTCGGTCTTCGCGCCGTACACGTCCCGCATCCAGCGGGCCCAGATGCGCCGGCCCGCGCGGAACTTGGCGATCTCCTCGAAGAAGTCGAGGTGCGCGTCGAAGAAGAAGGAGAGGCCGGGGGCGAAGACGTCGACGTCCAGCCCGCGGGACAGGCCCAGCTCGACGTACCCGAAGCCGTCCGCCAGCGTGTACGCCAGCTCCTGCGCGGCCGTCGACCCGGCCTCGCGGATGTGGTAGCCGGAGACGGAGAGCGGCTTGTAGGCGGGGATGCCGGCCGCGCAGTACTCCATCAGGTCGCCGATCAGGCGCAGGTGCGGCTCGGGCTGGAAGAGCCACTCCTTCTGGGCGATGTACTCCTTGAAGATGTCGGTCTGGAGCGTGCCGTTGAGCACGGACGCGTCCACGCCCTGCCGTTCGGCGGCGACCAGGTACATGCAGAACACGGGCACGGCGGGCCCGCTGATCGTCATGGAGGTCGTGACGTCCCCGAGCGGGATGCCCTCGAACAGCACCTCCATGTCGGCGGCCGAGTCGATGGCCACGCCGCAGTGCCCGACCTCGCCGAGCGAGCGCGGGTCGTCGGAGTCGCGGCCCATCAGCGTCGGCATGTCGAAGGCGACCGAGAGCCCGCCTCCGCCGTTGCGGAGGATCATCTTGTAGCGCTCGTTGGTCTGCTCGGCGTTCCCGAACCCGGCGAACTGCCGGATGGTCCACGTCCGCCCCCGGTAGCCGGTCGCGTGCAGACCGCGGGTGAAGGGGTACTCCCCCGGCCAGCCGATCCGCTCGAAGCCCTCGTAGGCGTCCCCGGGCCGGGGCCCGTACACCGGCTCCACGGGATCGCCGGAGAGCGTGGTGAAGTCCGCGTCGCGCTTGCGCGCCGCGTCGTACCGGGCCTGCCAGCGAAGGCGGCCCTCCTCTATGGCGTGAGCGTCCATACCCTCGAATTTACTAGGACGTCCAAGTAAATGTCGATGGGGTACCGCCGTACGGGTTCCCGTACGGCGGCGAGAGGGCTTGACAGGGCCCGTCAGCGCTCGGCTAGGCCTTGGCGACCGCGGGCGCCTCGGCCGCGGCGACCTTGGCGTCCAGCTCCTGGCTGACCTTGCGCTCCACGAAGAACGCGGCGGTCGGGATGGTCCCGGCCAGCAGCACCCACAGCTGCTTGCTGACCTTCCACTTCGCCTTGGCGCCCAGGTCGAAGGCGAAGACGAGGTAGACGACGTACAGCCAGCCGTGCGCGATGCTGACGACGCGGGTGAAGTCGGCGGCACCGTCCATGTCCAGCACGTACTTGGCGATCATGCCGAGGCAGAGCAGGATCAGCAGCACACCGGTGACGTATGCCATGACCCGGTAGCGGGTCAGCACGCTCTTTTTCATGCGTACGAGCGTAACCGTCCGATTCGCGCGTTCTTCGGGCGGGCCCGGCGACTCGCTCAGGCCTCTTCGAAGTCCCCCGCGGCGACCCGCAGCGGCCTGAGCATCGCGAAGATCTCGCCGCACTCCTCGGCGTCGTACGCGCCCAGGCCGAAGTCCATCGCCATGAGGTCGCGGGTGGCCGCCTCGACCACCTCACGGCCCTTGTCGGTGATGGTGGCGAGCGTGCCGCGGCCGTCGTTGGGGTTGGGGCGCTTGTCCACCAGGCCCGACCTCACCAGCCGGTCGACGGTGTTCGTCACGGAGGTGGGGTGCACCATGAGGCGCTCGCCGATCTTGGACATCGGCAGCTCGCCCGACTTGGAGAAGGTGAGCAGCACCAGCGCCTCGTAGCGCGCGAAGGTCAGCCCGTACGGCTTGACCACCGCGTCGACCTCGGCCAGCAGGATCTGGTGCGCCCGCATGATCGAGGTGATCGCGGACATCGAGGGCACGCCGCCCCAGCGCTGCTTCCAGAGTTCGTCGGCACGGGCGATGGGATCGAAGGAGAGACTGAGGGGCTTCGGCACGGCAACAGACCATACCGGCCGGTCACATGCCGGTCAGCCCCGTCTCGCCTTTCGGAACCACCGCCGGCCGCGCACGGCTAACCGGCGAGATGCCGCTCCACCGTGTCGACCTTCGACGTGAGGCCGTCCGTCACGCCGGGGCGGATGTCCGCCTTGAGGACCAGGGAGACGCGCGGCGCCCGCGCCTCGACGGCGGCGACGGCCCGCCGGACGACGTCCATGACCTCGTCCCACTCGCCCTCGACGGACGTGAACATCGCGTCGGTGCGGTTCGGCAGGCCCGACTCGCGGACCACCCGGACGGCGTCGGCGACGTACTCCCCCACGTCCTCGCCGACGCCGAGCGGCGTCACGGAGAAGGCGACGATCACGCGCCCACGATCCCTTCCTGGCGGGCGCGGGAGGCGATGACCGCGCTCTCGGCCTCACGCTTGAGCCTGCGCTCGGCGAAGAAGCCGCCGGTCGGCAGGACCGACATGACGAAGTAGAAGGCGGCGGTGCCGAAGGACCACTTGGCGCGGTTCCAGGCGTCCGCCCAGAAGATCACGTACAGGACGAAGAGAACGCCGTGGACCATGCCCATCACGGGCACCGCGTTGAACTCCGTGGTCCGCTTCAGCACGGAGCAGACCAGCAGCAGGAGGAACGAGATCGCCTCGGGGCCGGAGACCAGGCGGAGGCGGCGGAGGGCGGAGGCGGTCTTGAGGTCCACGGGTCACCTTCGGTGGGAGAGTCGCCGTGCATCACGACGAGCTGGGGGTTTGTGAACGTGCGCACAAGCGCGCGTCCATTGTGGCAAACCCCCGACGCGCCCGGGCGAGGGGGGCGGGAACCTGTCGGTCGGCCCGCCCGGCGGGCTACCTTCGCATTTGTGGCGATGTTCCGACTTCAAGACAGCAAGGTACTCGCCGTCGACATGACCGGGGACGCCGTGAAGGCGAAGAACGGCTCGATGGTCGCGTACGACGGAGAGATGGCCTTCAAGAAGCTGAGCGGCGGTGGTGAGGGGATCCGCGGCATGGTGACCCGGCGGATCACCGGCGAGCAGATGACGGTGATGGAGGTGAAGGGGCACGGGACCTGCTGGTTCGCGGACCGGGCTTCGGAGATCAACCTCGTGGGTCTCCAGGGCGACACGCTGTACGTCGAGTCCAGCAACTTCCTCGCGGCCGACGCCGGGCTGCGGACGGGCACCAGCTTCACGGGAACGCGCGGGGCCTCCCAGGGCAACGGGCTGTTCACCACGACCGTGGAGGGCCACGGGCAGGTGGCGATCATGTCGGACGGGCCGGCGGTGGTGCTGCGGGTCAGCGCCCAGTACCCGCTGACGGTCGACCCGGGGGCGTACGTCGCACACCAGGGGAACCTGCGGCAGTCCTTCCAGTCGGGTGTGACCTTCCGCACGCTGTTCGGGGAGGGCGGCGGCGAGGCCTTCCAGATCCGCTTCGAGGGCGACGGCCTGGTGTACGTGCAGCCGAGCGAGCGGAACACGATCGCGGGGGATGTGTGAGATGGCCTTCCAGGAGATCAACTCCAAGATGGTGCAGGCGACCGTCGCACCCGGGCAGCGGCTGTTCAGTCAGCGCGGCGCGATGCTCGCCTACCAGGGCGAGGTGTCCTTCACCCCCAACGTGCGGGGCGGCCAGGGCGGCGTCATGTCGATGATCGGCCGCCGGGTGGCGAACGAGGACACGCCGCTGATGACCGTCGAGGGCAGCGGCACGGTGCTCTTCGGGCACGGCGGCCACCACGTGCAGGTGATCGCCCTCGCCGGCGACACCCTGTACGTCGAGGCGGACCGCCTCCTCGCCTTCGAGGGCACCCTGGAGCAGGGCACGGTGTTCCTGGGCTCGCAGGGCGGCGTCATGGGCATGGTGCGCGGGCAGGTCAGCGGCCAGGGGCTGTTCACGACGACGCTGAAGGGCCACGGCTCGGTGGCCGTGATGGCCCACGGGGGCGTCTTCGAGATCCCCGTCACCCCGCAGCGCCCGGTACGCGTCGACCCGCAGGCCTACGTCGCCCACCACGGTGACGTACGCAACAAGCTGTCCACGGCGATGGGCTGGCGGGACATGGTGGGGCGCGGCTCCGGCGAGGCGTTCCAGCTGGAGCTCAGCGGCAGCGGCACGGTGTTCGTCCAGGCGTCGGAGGAGAAGCTGTGAGCACGGTCCACCACGACCCGGCGACGCTGCCGGCCGACGACAACGTCAACGCGTACACCTTCTGCGTGGAACTCAAGGGGAGCCAGTGGTTCCTGCAGAAGGGGAAGATGATCGCCTACTACGGGGCGATCGAGTTCAACGGAGTCGGGCACGGCCGGCTGGACCGTCTGATGCGCACGTCCTTCCATTCGCCTCTGCACGCGAGCGACTGGGTCGTGGCCGAGGGCTCGGGCAAGATGCTCCTCGCCGACCGGGCCTTCGATGTGAATTCGTATGACCTCGAAGACGGCAACCTGACCATTCGCTCGGGCAACTTGCTTGCTTTTCAGCCAAGTCTCGCCCTCAAGCAGTCGATCGTGCCGGGTTTTCTGACACTGCTCGGAACCGGGAAGTTCGTGGCCGCGTCAAACGGTCCGGTGGTGTTCATGGAACCCCCGATCCGGGTCGACCCCCAGGCCCTGGTCGGCTGGGCCGACTGCCCGTCACCGTGCCATCACTACGACCATGGGTACATGACCGGCCTGATGGGCGGTCTACGTGCGATGACGGGTCTCGGCGGGGCCTCCGGGGAGGAGCACCAGTTCGAGTTCGCAGGGGCGGGGACGGTGCTGTTGCAGTCGAGCGAGGCGCTGATGGCGGAGCAGGCCGCGGGGACCCCTCCGCAGCAGGCGGGGGTGCCCGGAGGCGGTGCTTCCGGGGCTCCGGGAGGCCGGTCCGGGGTACCGGGGCTTCCCGGACAGCTGGGGGACCTCCAGCGCCGCTTCGGGCTGTGAGCGGTAATCTGCGGAGTGTGACATCGAACGCGTGCGCACCGTCACCGTCACGGAAAACCCCTCACTAGTTCACCTTTCAACCTTTTAGGTAGACTTCATTCATGGAGACCGAGACGGCCACCCGCTGGCTGACCGATACGGAGCAGTGTGCTTGGCGCACCCACCTGGAGGTCAACAGGCTGTTGACGCACCAGCTCGAGAAGGACCTGCAGCCGTTCGGCCTGACAATGAACGACTACGAAATCCTGGTGAACCTCTCCGAGTCGGAGGGCGACAGAATGCGCATGAGCGACCTGGCCGCCGCCACGATGCAGTCCAAGAGCCGCCTCTCCCACCAGATCACCCGCATGGAGAACGCGGACCTGGTCCGGCGGGAGAACTGCGAGTCCGACCGCCGGGGCCTCTACGCCGTCCTCACCGAGCACGGCCTGGAGACGATGCGGAAGGTCGCGCCGCACCACGTGGCATCCGTCCGCAGGCACTTCATCGACCTGCTGGCCCCCGAGGCCCTGACGGAGCTCGACAAGGCGCTCAAGCCGATCGCGGAGCACCTGCGCGGGCAGCGGGGACGTCCCTGACCACGTCCTCGATCACGCCGATCACGCCCTTCCGGGCAGTGAAGGTCTAGGCACCCGGCAGGCGGAGCTCGAACAGGGCGCCGCCTGCCGGTGCTTCGTGGACGGTGAGCGTGCCGCCGTGCCGTACGGCGACGTCGCGGGCGATGGCCAGCCCCAGCCCCGCCCCGCCGTCGTCGCGGCTGCGGGCGGCGTCGAGCCGTACGAACCTCTCGAAGATCCGCTCCCGGTCGGCCGCCGGCACGCCCTCCCCGTCGTCGGCCACCGCGACCACGGCCGCGTCGCCGTCCCGCCGGACAGACACCTCCACCGCCGAGCGGGCGTGCCGCTGCGCGTTGTCGAGCAGATTGGCCAGCACCCGCCCCAGCTGCCCCCGCGACCCGGCCACCGTCAGCTCGCCCGCGACATCGCCCTCGGCCCGCACGCTCACCCCGCTCCGGCCCCCGGCCTCCTCCCGCGCGAGCGCCGCGAGGTCGACGCGCGCGTCGGCGGGCCGCTCCCCCGCGTCCAGCCTGGCCAGCAGCAACAGGTCGGCGGCGAGCCGCTGCAGCCGTACGGTGTCCTCCACGGCGCCGTCGAGGTCGAGCAGCTCCGGGTGGGCGGCGGCCACCTCCAGCTGGGTGCGCAGCGAGGCGATCGGGCTGCGCAGCTCGTGCGAGGCGTCGGCGACGAACCGCCGCTGCCGCTCCACCGAGGTCTCCAGGGCGGCCAGCGTCTGATTGGTGGTCGAGGCGAGCCGGGCGACCTCGTCGTGCGTGTCCGGCACCGGGACGCGGCGGGCCAGGTCCTCGCTGGCGGTGATCGCGGCCATCTCCCGGCGGATGCCCGCCACAGGGCGCAGCGCGCGGCCGGTGACCAGCCAGGTCACCCAGCCGACGACCGCGAGCAGCAGCGGGAAGCCGATCAGCATGACGGTCAGCGCGGTGTTCACGGCGCCGTGTTCGGCGGACAGCGGGGCGCCGGCGTAGACGGTGAGGTCGTCACCGGCCCGGTCCTGCACGGGTACGGCGGCGAAGCGGTAGTCCTCCGTGTCGCCGTCGATCGTCGCCGAACCGTCGCTCACGGTGGTCCGCTCGCCGATCTCGCCCGGCTCCAGCGACTCGCCGGAGTCGTCGTCGTCCGGGTCGGCGTCGTCGTCATCGCCGTCACCGGTGGGGGCGGGCTGCGGCTTCACCGCGTCGACGCCCGTGCCGCTGATCCGCTCCAGGTTCTCGCTGGCGGCGACCAGCCCGCCGTCCTCGTCGACGACCTGCACCGGGCGGTCGTCCACGTCCAGCGACAGCTCCGCGTAGGGCGTCCCGACGGCCAGTTCGGTGGCGACCTCCCGCGCGGAGCGCTCCGCCTGGGTGCCGGCCTCGCCGAGCAGGTTGGAGCGCAGGGACAGGAGGACGGCGGTGCCGGCCGCGACGAGGGCGACGGCGACCACCAGGGTGGCGCCGAGCGTGGCCCGGGCCCGGACCGATCCGAGGAGCCGGCTCATCGCTCGCCCTCCAGCCGGTATCCGGCGCCGCGCACGGTGCGGATGAGACCGGCGCGCAGCTTGCGCCGCAGAGCGCTGACGTACACCTCGACGATGTTGGGGTCACCCTCGTAGGCGAAGTCCCAGACGTGCTCCAGGATCTCCGCCTTGGACACGACCTGTCCGGCCCGCACCACGAGCTGCTCCAGGACGGCGAACTCCTTCGCGGTGAGGGTGACCTCGCCTTCGCCCAGGAAGACCCGGCGGGCGGCGGTGTCGACCTTGAGGTCGCCGTGGACGTGTACGGGTGACGCCCCGGCCCCCTGTGCACGGCGCCGCAGCAGGGCCTTCACGCGGGCGACCAGGACGACGTAGGAGAAGGGCTTGGTGAGGTAGTCGTCCGCGCCCGTGTCCAGGCCCTCCGCCTCGTCGTACTCGCCGTCCTTGGCGGTGAGCATCAGGATCGGCACGTCGTGCCCGGCGGCGCGCAGGGCGGCGCAGACCCGGTAGCCGTTGAGGCCGGGCAGCATGATGTCGAGGATCACGAGGTCGTACGCGCCCTCGCCGGCCCGGTGCAGGCCCTCCAGGCCGTCGTGGACGACGTCCACGGCGTAGCCCTCGGCGGTGAGGCCCTTGGCGAGCGACACGGCGAGGCGCTTCTCGTCCTCCACGATCAGGAGTCGGGAGGGGCGCGAAGCGCCTCGGGCAGGGTGGTGGTGGGCGACGGGCGGGCGCATGGGTACAGAGTCCCAAAGCGAAGCTGAAGATCCCTTCAGGCGGCTTCAGGTTGGCCTCAGCGTCGGTCCGAGACAGTGAAGGCGTCGAAAGCACATCGACTCGAACGACCTTGTACGACTCGGGAGGAACCGCATGAAGCGCAACATCGTGATCGCCGTCGTCACCGCCGCCGCACTGATCGGAGGCGGCACGGCGACGGCTCTGGCGACCACGGGCGACGACGACCCGGGTACGACGCGTCAGGCGGACGTCCGCACCTCGGACGACGACGCGGACGACGACGCGGGCGGCGACGCCGGCGCCCGGGCGGACGACGACACCGGTGGCCGGGACGACGACGCGGACGACTCCCGCGACCGTGACGACGACGGTGAGCGCGCCGGTGAGCGCGCCGCCTCCGCGAAGGTGACGGCGGCCGACGCCATCGCCTCCGCCCTGAAGAAGGCGCCGGGCACCGCCGTCTCCGCCGAACTGGACGACGAGGACGGCGACGACGACGGTGAGCGCGCGGCCTGGGAGGTCGACGTCCTCGCCGGTGACGGCACCTGGCACAGCGTGCGGATCGACCCGGCCGACGGCAAGGTCCTCGGTTCGGAGACGGACGACGAGGACGACACCGACGAGGTGCGGGCCGCCCTGAAGGGCTCGTCCGTGGACGCCGCCGAGGCCGCGAAAGCGGCGGCCGGCCACGGCACCGTGACCTCCGTGGAGCTGGACGAGGATGGCCACTACGGCGACGGCAAGGCGGCCTGGGAGGTCGAGACGCGGTCCTCTTCCGGGAAGGGTGAGCAGGACTGGCGGGTGGACCCGAAGACCGGGAAGGTCACGGCCGACCGCTCGGACGACGCGCACTCGGGCTCCCACTCGGACGACTCCGGCTCGGACGACGACTGAGCAGTCCCGGCCGCACGACGGACCGAGCGCGGCGGCGCCCCGGCACCAGGGCCGCCGCCACGGCGACCGTGCCGGACACCGCGAAGCACACCGGCAGCGGCAACCGTTCCACCAGCAGGCCCACCGCGGCGGCACCCGCGGCACCGCCGGCGTTCACCGCCGTGTTGCACCAGGCTCCCGCCCGGATCCGGAAGCCGGGCTCCGCGCTCTCGTCGGCGATCACGTAGGCCGTCGTCAGCGCCGGCGCCACGAACAGGCCCGCGCAGGCGACGGCCACGACGAGCGTGCCGACGCCGGACGCGAGGCCCGCGGCGACCAGGCAGACACCGAGGCCGACCGCGAGGAACGGGAGCCGGGCACGGGCGGACGAGCTCCAGGTGACGGCGCCGTTCAGCAGCCCGCCGACCGCACTGCCCGCCGACAGCGCCGCGAGCACCCAGGCGACGGTGGAGCCGCCGAGGCCGCGCTGCCCCGCGAAGGCGACGACGAGGAGGTCGACGGCGCTCACCGAGATGCCGACGCCCGCGGCGACGGCGACGGGTTGGAGCAGGGCACGCCCCTGCCCCGCTCCCCCTCGGCCGGACGGCGCGGAGTCGTCCTTCGCACGCTCCGCCGGACGCAGCACGCCCGCCGCCGGTGACGTGACGAAGGCCAGGGTGCCCACCGCCACCAGCAGCGCGCTGAGCACGACGCCGGCGGTCGGCGGGGCGACCCCGATCACCACGCCGACCAGGAGCGGTCCGGAGACGAAGAGCAGCTCCTCGGCGACGCCGTCCAGGCTGTAGGCGCGCCGCAGCATGGCCCGGTCGGGCAGCAGCCCGGCCCACACGGCGCGCATCGTGGGACCGAGCGGGGGCGTGCAGGCGCCCGCGCACGCGGCGGTCACCGCGAGGACGGCCGCGGGCGTGCCCGGCTGCCGGCAGACCGCCGCCAGCGCGCAGAGCAGGACGGCGTAGAGCAGGGCCATGGGGAGCAGGGCCCGGCGCGGGCCGTGCCGGTCGACGAGGGCCGCGCGGTAGGGGGAAAGGAAGACGCCCGTGGCGCCGAAGATCGCCAGTACGGTGCCGGCCACGGCGTACGACCCGGTGGACCGGGTCAGGGAGAGCATCAGGGCGAGGGAGACCGTGCCGTACGACAGCCGGCCGACGAGGGCGGCCGCGAAGGTACGGCGGGCATGGGGGACCCGGAGGACGGCGGCATAGGAGGGCCGCGGAGCATGCGTGGACACGGAGGGTTCCTCAGATGAAGGCAACGAGGGGACGCCGAGGCACGCGACGGCCGAGTGCGGCGGTCGCGTGCGGGGCGGGCCCTAGGCCAAGAGGAGGAACACGCGGGTCAACGTACCGGCGCGGCGCTGCGGCCGCACCGGGTTTCTCTGTTTCGGCGTCAGCCGCTCGTCAGCCCGGCCACCAGTTCGTCGGCCGCGCGGTACGGGTCCAGCTCGCCGGCCACGATGCGTTCGGCCAGCGCGCCCAGGCGGCGGTCGCCGTGCAGGTCGCCGATGCGTTCGCGCAGGGTGGTGACGGCGATCGTCTCGACCTCGCGGGCGGCGCGGGTGCGGCGGCGTTCGGCCAGGACGTCCCGTTCCTCCATCCACGCGCGGTGTTTCTCCAGGGCCTCCACGACCTCGTCGACGCCCTCGCCGCGTGCGGCGACCGTCTTGACGATGGGCGGACGCCAGTCGCCGGGGCCGCGGGACTCGCCGAGGCCCAGCATGTGGTTCAGCTCGCGGGCGGTCGCGTCCGCGCCGTCGCGGTCGGCCTTGTTGACGACGTAGACGTCGCCGATCTCCAGGATTCCGGCCTTGGCCGCCTGGATGCCGTCGCCCATGCCCGGGGCGAGGAGGACGACGGAGGTGTCGGCCTGGGAGGCGATCTCGACCTCCGACTGGCCCACGCCCACCGTCTCGACCAGAATCACGTCGCAGCCCGCCGCGTCGAGGACGCGGATCGCCTGCGGGGCCGCCCAGGCGAGGCCGCCGAGGTGGCCGCGGGTCGCCATCGAGCGGATGTAGACGCCCGGGTCGGACGCGTGCTCCGACATCCGGACCCGGTCGCCGAGCAGGGCGCCGCCGGAGAAGGGGGAGGACGGGTCGACGGCGAGCACGCCGACCCGCCTGCCCTGCTTGCGGTACGCCGTCACGAGCGCCGACGTCGACGTGGACTTGCCGACGCCGGGCGAGCCGGTGAGGCCGACCACGTACGCGTTCCCCGTGAGCGGCGCCAGGGCCGCCATGACCTCCCTGAGCTGCGGGGACGCCCCCTCCACCAGCGAGATCAGCCTGGCCACGGCCCGCGGTCGGCCTTCCCTGGCCTGGGCCACCAGTGTGGAGACGTCCTGCATCACAGCTCCGTTCAGTGAGAAGTCGTCACCCGAGTCGTTACCCGGTGACCCGAAGTCAGGCCTTGGGCACCCGCACGATCAGCGCGTCCCCCTGGCCGCCGCCGCCGCACAGCGCCGCCGCGCCGACCCCGCCGCCGCGCCGCTTCAGTTCCAGCGCCAGGTGCAGCACGAGCCGGGCGCCGGACATGCCGATGGGGTGGCCCAGGGCAATGGCACCGCCGTTGACGTTCACCTTTTCGGTGGAGACGCCGAGGTCCTTCATTGACTGCACGGCGACGGCCGCGAAAGCCTCGTTGATCTCGATGAGGTCGAGGTCCGCGACCTCCAGACCCTCCTTCTTCAGGGCATGCCGGATGGCGTTGGACGGCTGCGACTGCAAAGAGTTGTCCGGGCCCGCGACGTTGCCGTGGGCGCCGATCTCCGCGATCCACTCCAGGCCGAGTTCCCGGGCCTTCGCCTTGCTCATGACGACCACGGCCGCGGCGCCGTCGGAGATCTGCGAGGCGGAGCCCGCGGTGATCGTGCCGTCCTTGCTGAACGCCGGGCGCAGCTTGCCGAGCGACTCGGCGGTGGTGTCGCCGCGGATGCCCTCGTCCTTGCTGAACAGCACCGGGTCGCCCTTGCGCTGCGGGATCTCGACCGGGGTGATCTCGGCCTCGTAGACGCCGTTCTTCTGGGCGGCGGCGGCGCGCTGGTGGGACAGGGCGGCGATCTCGTCCTGGACGGCGCGCTCGATGCCGAGGCGGGTGTTGTGCTTCTCGGTGGACTCGCCCATGGCGACGCCCTCGAAGGAGTCGGTCAGACCGTCGTACGCCATGGCGTCGATCATCTGGACCGCGCCGTACTTGTAGCCCTCGCGGGACTTCGGCAGCAGGTGCGGGGCGTTGGTCATGGACTCCTGGCCGCCTGCCACGACCACGTCGAATTCACCGGCGCGAATGAGCTGGTCGGCGAGCGCGATGGCGTCGAGACCGGAGAGGCAGACCTTGTTGATCGTGAGCGCCGGGACGTTCATGGGGATGCCGGCCTTGACGGCGGCCTGGCGGGCCGGGATCTGCCCGGCGCCGGCCTGGAGCACCTGGCCCATGATCACGTACTGGACCTGGTCGCCGCCGATCCCCGCGCGGTCGAGGGCGGCCTTGATCGCGAAGCCGCCGAGGTCGGCGCCGGAGAAGGACTTCAGCGAGCCGAGGAGCCGCCCCATCGGGGTGCGGGCACCCGCGACGATGACGGAGGTCGTGCCGTTCGTTCCTGCGGTTTCAGAGATTCCGGAAGACATGAGCTGCGATCCCCTTTTCCGGCCCGCACAGGCCGAGGAGTGAACGAGGGTTTACTCGAATGTACTGAGCGGTATCCCGCCCGTCACCCGGCGGTCGGTGTGATCGCGCGCACGTTGCGTAACCACCTCCGGAGCGCTGCACTGAATCCATGCTGACGCGAATCGACCACATCGGAATCGCCTGCCACGACCTCGACACGACCGTCGAGTTCTACCGTGCCACCTACGGCTTCGAGGTGTTCCACACCGAGGTCAACGAGGAGCAGGGCGTGCGTGAGGCCATGCTCAAGATCAACGATACGTCGGACGGCGGGGCCTCGTACCTCCAGCTCCTCGAGCCGACCCGGGAGGACTCCGCGGTCGGGAAGTGGCTCGCCAAGAACGGCGAGGGCGTCCACCACATCGCGTTCGGTACGGCGGACGTGGACGCGGACGCCGCGGACATCCGGGAGAAGGGCGTACGCGTTCTGTACGACGAGCCCCGGCGCGGTTCCATGGGGTCGCGGATCACCTTCCTGCACCCCAAGGACTGCCATGGCGTACTGACAGAACTGGTCACTTCGGCGGCCGTTGAGTCACCTGAGCACTGACTCTCGTACATATGGGCCGGTAGGGTTGGGTGCGGTCGCCGCTCAGTCCAGGGTGACCCGGTCCTGCCGTCAGTGGTGGGCGGGACCGCCGGGGTCGTGTTTCGGGGGGCGAACGCCGGGGCAGAAGCGCATGCTCCGCCGTTGATCTGACACCATTCCCCGGGGGCCCCGTTCGGCGGACGGACGGAGCTCGTTCGGGAAGATTCGCGACCAGGGGACGGATGGGACCGCGCAGTGCGGGGCTACGAGAGCCAGGAGCGAGAGCCGGCGGCTGACGTCGACCACCTCTCTCGGTTCGAGGCCGAGATGAAGCGGCTGAAGACCGAGCGGGAAAAGGCGATCCAGCACGCCGAGGACCTCGGCTACCAGGTCGAGGTGCTGCGCGCCAAGTTGCACGAGGCGCGGCGCACCATCATGTCCCGGCCCGCCTTCGACGGCGGCGACATCGGGTACCAGGCCGAGCAGTTGCTGCGCAACGCGCAGACGCAGGCCGACCAGCTGCGCTCGGACGCCGAGCGGGAGCTGAGCCAGGCCCGCGCGCAGACGCAGCGCATCCTCCAGGAGCACGCCGAGCAGGCCGCCCGGCTCCAGGCCGAGCTGCATCAGGAGGCGGTGACCCGCCGCCAGCAGCTGGACCAGGAGCTGGCCGAGCGCCGGCAGACCGTCGAGTCGCACGTCAACGAGAACGTGGCCTGGGCGGAGCAGCTGCGTGCCCGCACCGAGCAGCAGGCCCGCCGGCTGCTCGACGAGTCCCGTGCCGAGGCCGAGCAGGCCATGGCCGCGGCCCGCGCGGAGGCGGAGCGGCTCACCTCCGAGGCCCGCCGGCGGCTGCAGGACGACGCCGAGAGCGCCCGCGCCGAGGCCGAGCAGATCCTGCGCCGCGCCCGCGCCGACGCCGAGCGGCTGCTGACCGCCGCCTCCACGCAGGCGCAGGAGGCCACCGACCACGCCGAGCAGTTGCGCACCTCCACCGCCACCGAGTCGGAGTCCACCCGCCGCCAGGTCCAGGAGCTGAGCCGGGCCGCCGAGCAGCGGATGTCCGAGGCCGAGGAGGCGCTGCGCAAGGCGCAGGCCGAGGCCGAGAAGGTGGTCGCCGAGGCCAAGGAGTCCGCGGCCAAGGCCCTCGCGAGCGCGGAGCAGACCAACGAGCAGCGCACCCGCACCGCCAAGGAGCAGGTCGCCCGGCTGGTCGGCGAGGCCACCAAGGACGCCGAGTCCACCAGGACCGAGGCCGAGCAGCTCGTCGCGGACGCCCGCGCCGAGGCCGAGAAGATCGTCGCCGAGGCCGCCGAGAAGGCCCGTACGCTCACCGCCGAGGAGTCGGCCACCCAGCTCTCCAAGGCGGCCAAGACCGCCGAGGACGTGCTGAACAAGGCGTCCGAGGACGCCAAGCGGACCACGAAGGCCGCCACCGAGGAGGCCGAGCGGATCCGCACCGAGGCCGAGGCCGAGGCGGACCGGCTGCGCGCCGAGGCGCACGACATCGCCGAGCAGCTCAAGGGCGCGGCGAAGGACGACACCAAGGAGTACCGCGCCAAGACGGTCGAGCTCCAGGAGGAGGCGCGCCGGCTGCGCGGCGAGGCCGAGCAGCTGCGCGCCGACGCCGTCGCCGAGGGCGAGAAGATCCGCGCGGAGGCCCGCAAGGAGGCCGTGGCGCAGATCGAGGAGGCGGCGAAGACCGCCGAGGAGCTGCTCGCCAAGGCCAAGGCCGACGCCGACGAGCTGCGGCAGACCGCGACGGCGGACAGCGAGAAGGTCCGCACCGAGGCCATCGAGCGGGCGACGACCCTGCGCCGGCAGGCCGAGGAGACGCTGGAGCGCACCCGCGCCGAGGCCGAGCGGCACCGCGCGGAGGCCGCCGAGCGCGCCGAGGAGCTCCAGGCGGAGGCCGAGCGGGCCGCCCGCGAGCTGCGCGAGGAGACCGAGCGCGCCGTCGAGGCCCGGCAGGCGGAGGCCGCCGAGGAGCTGACGCGGCTGCACACCGAGGCGGAGGAGCGCCGCACCGCCGCCGAGGAGGCGCTGGCCGGGGCCCGCGAGGAGGGCGAGCGCATCCGCCGCGAGGCGGCCGAGGAGAGCGAGCGGCTGCGCACGGAGGCGGCGGAGCGGATCCGTACGCTCCAGCAGCAGGCCGAGACGGAGGCCGAGCGGCTGCGCACGGAGGCCGCCGCGGACGCCTCCGCCTCCCGCGCGGAGGCCGAGAACGTCGCCGTACGCCTGCGGTCGGAGGCCGCCGGCGAGGCGGAGCGCCTGAAGTCGGAGGCCCAGGAGAGCGCCGACCGGGTGCGGGCGGAGGCGCAGACCGCCGCCGAGCGCATCGCCGCCGAGGCGTCCGAGGCGCTGGCCGCCGCGCAGGAGGAGGCCGCCCGGCGCCGCCGCGAGGCCGAGGAACTGCTCGGCGACGCCCGGCAGGAGGCGGACCAGGAGCGCGAGCGGGCCCGCGAGCAGAGCGAGGAGCTGCTGGCCTCCGCGCGCAACCGCGTGGAGGAGGCCCAGGCCGAGGCGACCCGGCTGGTCGAGGAGGCCGACCGGCGCGCGACCGAGATGGTGTCGGCCGCCGAGCAGCACGCGACGCAGGTACGGGACTCGGTCGCCGGGCTGCACGAGCAGGCCCAGGAGGAGATCACCGGACTGCGCAGCGCCGCCGAGCACGCGGCGGAGCGCACCCGGCGCGAGGCCGAGGAGGAGGCGGACCGGGTCCGCGCCGACGCCTACGCGGAGCGGGAGCGGGCGAGCGAGGACTCCGGGCGGCTGCGGCGCGAGGCGCAGGAGGAGACGGAGGCCGCCAAGGCGCTGGCCGAGCGGACGGTGTCCGAGGCCATCACGGAGGCCGAGCGGATCCGTACGGACGTCTCCGAGCACGCCCAGCGGGTGCGCACGGAGGCCTCCGACACCATCGCCGAGGCCGAGCAGTCCGCGTCGCGTACCCGGGCGGACGCCCGCGAGGACGCCAACCGCATCCGGTCCGACGCGGCGACGCAGGCGGACACCCTGATCACCGAGGCGCGCTCCGAGGCGGAGCGGCTCACCACGGAGACCGCGGCCGAGACCGACCGGATCCGGACGGAGACGGTCGCGGAGGCGGAGCGCGTCCGCACCGAGGCGGCGAACGAGGCGGAGCGCGTTCAGGCGGCGGCGGCCGAGGAGGCCGAGCGGCTGCGGACCGAGACGGTCGCCGAGGCCGACCGGGTCAGGTCCGAGGCGAGCGCCCGGGCCGAGCAGCTGGTCTCGGACGCCACCGGCGAGGCGGAGCGGCTGCGGGCCGAGGCCGCCGAGACGGTCGGCTCCGCGCAGCAGCACGCCGAGCGCGTCCGCACCGAGGCGGAGCGCGTCCGGGCCGAGGCGGCGGCGGAGGCCGAGCGGGTCACCACGGCCGCCCGCGAGGAGGCCGAGCGCACCCTCGACGAGGCCCGCAAGGACGCCAACAAGCGGCGCTCGGAGGCGGCCGAGCAGGTCGACACGCTCATCACGGAGACCACGGCCGAGGCCGACAAGCTGCTCACCGAGGCCCAGCAGCAGGCCCAGAAGACCACCGCGGACGCCGAGTCGCAGGCCGACACGATGGTCGGCGCGGCCCGCACGGAGGCCGAGCGGATCGTCGCGCAGGCGACGGTCGAGGGCAACACCCGGGTGGAGAAGGCCCGTACGGACGCGGACGAGCTGCTGGTCGGCGCCCGCCGGGACGCGACCGCCATAAGGGAGCGCGCGGAGGAGCTGCGCGAGCGGCTCACCTCCGAGATCGAGGAACTGCACGAGCGGGCCCGCCGCGAGGCCGCCGAGACGATGAAGTCGGCCGGCGACCGCTGCGACGCGCTCATCAAGGCCGCCGAGGAACAGCTCGCCAAGGCGGAGGCGAAGGCCAAGGAGCTGGTGTCGGAGGCCAACTCCGAGGCCGGCAAGGTGCGCATCGCCGCCGTCAAGAAGGCGGAGGGGCTGCTCAAGGAGGCCGAGCAGAAGAAGGTTTCGTTGGTCCGGGAGGCCGAGGAGATCAAGGCCGAGGCGGTCCGGGAGGCCCGGCGCACGGTCGACGAGGGCAAGCGCGAGCTGGAGACCCTGGTGCGTCGCCGCGAGGACATCAACGCGGAGATCTCCCGGGTGCAGGACGTGCTGGAAGCGCTGGAGTCCTTCGAGGCACCGACGGGCGGCGGCAAGGACAACGGGGTCAAGGCCGGTGCCACGGTGGGCGCCCCACGTTCGGGTGGCAAGTCGTCAGACGGCTAGCGCCCGGGGCGGATTCGATGTGCACTGGAGATCTTTGACCTGTTCCCTGGCAACACCCTTGACCAGAACTTTGGCAAGCCATCCGTGGGCCGGCCACCCAAAAGAGGTGTCATTCTCCGTATCAAACGTGCATCCGCTCGATGACACACCGCATTGGCGCCTAGGATTCCCTCTATCACCTCACCGGTCTCTTTCGACAGGAACCCCATGAGCGACACTTCCCCCTACGGCTTCGAGCTTGTGCGGCGTGGGTACGACCGCGCTCAGGTGGACGAACGTATCTCCAAGCTCGTCTCCGACCGTGACAGCGCTCTCGCCCGCATCACCGCTCTGGAAAAGCGCATCGAGGAGCTCCACCTCGAGACCCAGAACGCCCAGGCCCAGGTCAACGACGCCGAGCCGTCGTACGCCGGTCTCGGCGCCCGGGTCGAGAAGATCCTGCGGCTCGCCGAGGAAGAGGCGAAGGACCTGCGCGAGGAGGCTCGGCGCGCGGCCGAGCAGCACCGCGAGCTCGCCGAGTCGGCGGCCCAGCAGGTGCGCAACGACGCGGAGTCGTACGCCGCCGAGCGCAAGGCCAAGTCCGAGGACGAGGGCGTCCGGATCGTCGAGAAGGCCAAGAGCGACGCCTCGCAGCTGCGTTCCGAGGCGCAGAAGGACGCGCAGTCCAAGCGCGAGGAGGCGGACGCCCTCTTCGAGGAGACCCGCGCCAAGGCCGCGCAGGCCGCCGCCGACTTCGAGACGAACCTCGCCAAGCGCCGCGAGCAGTCCGAGCGCGACCTGGCCTCCCGTCAGGCCAAGGCCGAGAAGCGCCTCGCGGAGATCGAGCACCGCGCGGAGCAGCTTCGCCTGGAGGCGGAGAAGCTGCGCACGGACGCCGAGCGCCGCGCCCGCCAGACCGTCGAGACGGCGCAGCGCCAGGCCGAGGACATCGTGGCCGACGCCAACGCCAAGGCGGACCGGATCCGTTCGGAATCGGAGCGCGAGCTCGCGGCCCTCACCAACCGCCGCGACTCCATCAACGCGCAGCTGACCAACGTGCGTGAGATGCTGGCGACCCTCACGGGCGCCGCGGTGGCCGCCGCCGGCACGCCGGCCGAGGACGAGCCGGTCTCCCGCGGGGTGCCGGCCCAGCAGTCCCGCTGACCCCGGGCCTGCGCCGGCCGAACAAGTAGGGAACAAAGTCGAAGCCTTCTGTCACTGGGGTGGCAGAGGGCTTCGTCCCGTTCTAGCGTGGGCGCCATGATCGAGCTCGAGGGGCTGACCAAGCGGTACGGCGAGAAGGTGGCGGTCAACAATCTCTCCTTCACCGTCAGACCCGGCATCATCACGGGTTTCCTCGGACCGAACGGCGCGGGCAAGTCGACCACCATGCGGATGGTGCTGGGCCTGGACCGGCCCACCGCCGGGGACGTCCGGATCGACGGCAAGCACTACGACCAGCTCAAGGACCCACTGACGTACATCGGCGCGCTGCTGGAGGCCAAGGCCTGGCACGGGGGGCGCAGCGCCTACAACCACCTGCTCTGCCTCGCGCAGAGCAACGGCATTCCGGCGACCCGGGTGCGCGAGGTGCTGGACACCGTCGGGCTCTCGGCGGTCGCCCGGAAGAAGACCAAGGGTTTCTCCCTCGGCATGGGCCAGCGGCTCGGCATCGCCGGCGCGCTGCTCGGCGACCCGCGGATCCTGATGTTCGACGAGCCGGTCAACGGCCTCGACCCCGAGGGCATCCACTGGATCCGCAACCTGATGAAGACGCTGGCCTCCCAGGGCCGTACGGTCTTCGTCTCCTCCCACCTGATGAGCGAGATGGCGCTGACGGCGGACCATCTCGTGGTCATCGGCCAGGGCAGGCTGCTGGCGGACACCTCGATGGCCGAGTTCATCGCGGAGAACTCGCGCAGCTACGTCCGGATCCGCACTCCGCAGCGCGAGCGGCTGCTCGACGTACTGCACGGGGACGGCATCACGGTCGTGGAGACCGGGTCCGAGGTGCTGGAGGTGGACGGCGACAAGTCGGAGGCGATCGGGGAGCTGGCGGCGCGGCACCAGATCGTGCTGCACGAGCTGAGCCCGCAGCGTGCCTCGCTGGAGGAGGCGTTCATGCAGCTGACCGCGGAGTCCGTGGAGTACCACGCGCACGACGGGCAGCCGCCCGGTGCGGTGCCGCCACAACAGCAGCAGGGACAGCAGGGGCAGCAGCAGTGGGGCAGCGACTGGAGGAAGGGATGAGCATGGCGGCGACACAGGTCGTACGGTCCGAGTGGACCAAGATCCGGTCGGTCGCGTCCACGGTGTGGACGCTGGGCCTCGCCGTGGTCGTCACCATCGCCCTCGGCATGCTGATCTCGGCGCTGTCGAAGAGCGAGTTCGGCAACATGAGCGAGCAGGACCAGCTCACCTTCGACCCGACCTTCATCAGCTTCGCCGGGACGAGCCTCGGCCAGCTGGCGATGATCGTGTTCGGGGTGCTGGTGGTGGCGAACGAGTACAGCTCCGGCATGATCCGCACCTCGCTGGCCGCCGTCCCGCGACGCGGCACCTTCCTGTTCAGCAAGATCGCGGTGGCCACCGCACTCGCCCTCGTCGTGAGCCTGGTCACCAGCTTCGCCACCTTCTTCCTCGGACAGGCGATGCTCGGCGATCTCAAGGCGTCGATCGGCGATCCGGGCGTGCTGCGCGCGGTCATCGGCGGCGGCCTGTACATGACGCTCATCGCGATGTTCTCGATGGGCGTCGCCGCGATGCTGCGCTCGCCGATGCTGTCGCTGGGCATCCTGATGCCCTTCTTCTTCCTGATCTCCAACATCCTGGGCAACGTCCCGGCGACGGAGAAGGTCGGCCGGTTCCTGCCCGACCAGGCCGGCAGCAAGATCATGCAGGTGGTCGCGCCGATCGACGACGACGTCCCCTACGGCCCGTGGGGCGGCCTCGGGATCATGGCACTGTGGGTGATCGCGGCCCTCGTCGGCGGGTACGTTGTGCTGAAGAGGCGGGACGCCTGAGGACCGGGCAGACGCTGGAGGTGTTCCGTCCGAGCCCGGATTTTGCCCGGGCTTGAACGGAACCGTCAGCGTCTCGATATCCTCCTAACCCTTACGGGGGCGTGTGCCCTGCTGTCCTGAACCTTCCGATGGGTGCGGAGCATGATCGAGGCTGTCGGCCTGACCAAGCGCTACGGCGACAAGACCGCTGTGTACAACCTCTCCTTCCAGGTGCGGCCCGGCGCCGTCACCGGCTTCCTCGGGCCCAACGGCTCGGGCAAGTCGACGACGATGCGCATGATCCTCGGCCTGGACAACCCCACCGCCGGGCACGTGACCATCGGCGGCCACCCCTACCGCAAGCTCCCCAACGCCGCCCGCCAGGTCGGCGCGCTGCTCGACGCCAAGGCGGTGCACGGCGGCCGGGCCGCCCGCAACCACCTGCTGAGCCTGGCCCAGCTGTCGGGCATCCCGGCCCGGCGCGTGGACGAGGTGCTCGGCGTGGTCGGCCTCCAGGACGTGGCCAGGCGGCGTTCCAAGGGCTTCTCCCTCGGCATGGGCCAGCGGCTCGGCATCGCCGCCGCGCTGCTCGGCGACCCCCAGGTGCTGCTGTTCGACGAGCCGGTCAACGGCCTCGACCCCGAGGGCATCCACTGGGTGCGCAACCTGATGAAGGCGCTCGCGGCGGAGGGCCGTACCGTCTTCGTCTCCTCGCACCTGATGAGCGAGATGGCGCTGACCGCCGACCACCTGATCGTCATCGGGCGCGGCCAGCTGCTGTCCGACATGAGCGTGAAGGACTTCATCTCGGCCAACTCCGCCGACTTCGCGCGCGTGCGGACGCCGGACAGCGAGCCGCAGCTGCGCGAGAAGCTGACGTCCGCGCTGACCGAGGCGGGCGGGCACGTCATGTCCGAGCAGGACGGCGCGCTCCGGGTGACCGGGCTGCCGCTCCCCCGGATCAGCGACATCGCGCACGGCAGCGACGTACGGCTGTGGGAGCTGTCGCCGCACCAGGCCTCGCTGGAGGAGGCCTACATGCGGATGACCCAGGGCGCCGTCGACTACCGGTCGACCGCCGACCAGAAGGCCGGGCTCCAGCAGCCGCTGCCGCCCGGCGCGCAGCCGCCGATGCCGGTGCCCGGACAGGGCCAGCCCGGCTGGTACGCCCCGCCGCCGCCCCAGCAGGGCGGTCAGCCCTTCCCCGTGCCCCAGGGCGCGCCGGGCCAGGCCCCGGCGGGACCGTACGGCGCCCCGGCCGCGCCCGGTGCGGCGCCGGGCAGGCAGCCCGCCAACCCGTACGCGGCACAGCAGCCCCCGCAGGCACAGCAGGCCCCGCCGGCCCCGCAGGCGCCCGCTCCGGTCCCCGCGCCGCCCGGCGCCGCCCCCTCGCCCACTCCCACCTCCGCGCCCGTCACCGACCCGAGCAAGCCCGAGGACGCCCGATGAGCACGCCCCAGCCCCCGACGCAGCAGGCCGCACCCGACTGGCAGGCGGCGCCCGGGTCGCCGTACCCCACGTACACGTCACCGATCCCGGTGGTGCGCACGCACCTCGGGCACGCGCTCGCCTCCGAGTGGACGAAGATCAAGTCGGTGCGCTCGACGATGTGGACGCTGGGCGTGTTCGTCCTGCTGGTCGTCGGCATCGGCCTGCTGACCGGCCTGGTGGTGGCGAGTTCCTCGTCCGACCTGGCCGGCGAGCCCGCGCTCAGCCTCGGCTTCTTCGGCCTGCTGCTCGGCTGCATCTGCCTCATCACCCTCGGCGTGCTGACCACCGCCTCGGAGTACGGCACCGGCATGGTGCGGACCACGATGACCGCCTGCCCCAGCCGCGGCCGCGTCCTCGCCGCCAAGGGGATCGTGTTCTTCGTGGTGGCCTTCGTGGTGACGCTGGTGTCCGTCTCCCTCATCGGCCTGCTGCACGTGGCCATGCTGGAGGGCAACGGCGCCTCGGACCCCAGCGGCGCGGAGTGGTTCAAGGGCACCGTCGGCGTCTCTCTGTACGTGGCGCTGCTCGGGCTGCTCTCGCTGGCCATCGGCTCGGTCATCCGCCACTCGGCGGGCGCCATCACGATCATGATCGGGCTCCTGCTCGCCCCGCTGGTGATCGCGCTGTTCATGTTCTCGGAATCGCTGAAGGACGTGCAGCAGGCACTGTTCGAGTACTCGATCCCCAACCAGATGAGCATCTTCTACGCCAACTCGCTCAGCGATTCCGGCCCGTCCGGCTGGGACCCGCTGTGGATCATGCTCGGCGTGACGGCCGCCGCGTTCGCCGGCGCGTTCGCGCTGCTGGAGAAGCGGGACGTGTAGGACGGCTCAGAACCTCGGCGCGTTACGGGACCGCTGCACCCGCGTGGTGCGGCGGTCCTTCGCGTTCCAGCAGGACTTGTGCCAGTGCCGGCGCTCGTCGACGCCCGAGTGCGCCGGCCAGGCCACCACGTGCGGGACACCGTCCGGGATCAACTGGTCGCAGCCCGGGCAGCGGTACGACTTCCCCTGCGCGCTCGCGCCCGCCACGTGCCGTACGCTCCAGGCCTCGCCCTGCCAGCTCTCCGACGACTGCCAGCCGCCGTAGCGGCCGGAGCCGTCGTCCTCGGCGCTCCGGCCGGACGAACCGGCTCCCTTGGGTCGGTTGCGACGCGGGGACACAGGACACCTCACGGAGCTATACAGGGAATACGGGCGGCGTCCAGCCTACGCGGCACGGACAGGGGTACGCGTACGTCGCCAACCGCCGCATCTCCCCCGTACGGAGCCGTCGCGGGGGCCGCCACCGGCCCTCCACAACGGCTGATTCTGCAGACAATCCGCAAATCTCTCCGCCCGGCCGTGTCCTCGGCACGTGTCAGACGGTTATGCCCTGTGGGGGAGCTCCGGGTCGGAGCCGAGGAAGCAGGAAGAGCAATGCGTGTAGGAAGTTTCGTGTTGGGCGCCCAGTTCCCGGGCCAGGGCCAGGGGGAGGCGCTGCATCGCGCGGTCCGCTCCGCCGAGGCCGCCGAGGAGGCGGGGCTGGACACGGTCTGGCTGGCCGAACACCACTTCGTGCCGTACGGCACGTGTCCGTCGGCCGTGACCCTGGCCGCACTGCTGCTGGGCCGTACCCGCCGCATCCGGGTCGGCACCGCGGTCAGCGTGCTGCCCACCACCCACCCCGTGACCCTCGGCGAGCAGGCCGCGCTGCTCCACGTCACGAGCGGCGGCCGGTTCTCGCTGGGCGTGGGCCGGGGCGGCCCGTGGGTGGACCTCGAGGTCTTCGGCGCCGGCCTGGAGGCGTACGAGAAGGGCTTCCCGGAGTCACTCGATCTGCTGGTCCGCTGGCTGCGCGAACCGGCCGTCGGCGCCCGCGGCGAACGCTTCCGGTTCCGCGAGGTGCCCGTCGTCCCGCGCCCGTCGGAGTCCCTGACGGAGGGCGCGGGCCCCGAGGTCGTCGTCGCCTGCACGTCCCCGGCGAGCGTGCGCATGGCGGCCGAGCGTGGGCTGCCGATGCTGCTCGGGATGCACGTCGGGGACGAGGAGAAGGCCGAGATGGTCGCCCTGTGGCGGCAGCACGCACGCGCGGCCGGCCGGCCGGCGGCGGAGATCCACGGCGCGGCCCATGTCTCGGCCGGCGTGTGCCAGATCGCGGACCGGCGCGTCGACGCGGCGGAGACCCTGCTCAAGGCGATGCCCGGCTGGCTGCGTCAGGGCCTGGGCGCCCACGTCACGGTGGACGGCCGCGCCCGGCAGATGCGCGACCCGCACGCGTACACCGAACTGCTCTGCGGACTGCACCCGGTGGGCCCGCCCCGGCTGTGCGCGGACCGGCTCGCGGCGACCGGCGAGCGGACCGGCATCCACCGCTTCGCCCTGCTCGTCGAGGGGTCCGGAGACCTCGCGGCGACCGAGGAGAACGTACGGCGGCTCGGCGCCGAGGTCCTCCCCCAGCTCCCCTGAGGCAGCGGGCGGGGCGCTTGCCGCTCCGGTACAGAACTGCACCTCCCGCGTACGGAACGGCAAGCGGACGACCGTGGCGTCAGCAGTCGCGGAACTCGGGCGACTGGTTCAGCACCTGGCTGCGTACCGAGGTGAAGCGGGTCAGCTTCTCGTCGACAGAGGAGTCCAACGGGAACACCGCCACCCGGTGGCAGTTCTGGAAGGCCAGCCGCACCCCGAAGTGCCGCTGCAGTGCACCGCGTATGGCGTCACTCGCCAGCGCACGCAGCAGCTGGCCGCGCGCCTGCTCGTCCGGCGGGGGCGTCTGGTTGTCGGCGAACGCTCCGCCGTCGACCTTCAGCTGTGCCACCAGGGAGCTGACCATCTCCCATGCGTAAGGCAGGGAAGTCCGGACGCAGTCGACGAAGGCTGCTTCGTCGACCTCGCCTCGCTCGGCCTGTTCGAGTAGGGCCGGTGAGACGTCGAGCGACATGGGTTCTCCTCTCGCACCCCCGACTGGCAGGGGTTGCCGGACAGTTGACGGGAGCGCGATTTCGAACACGCTGAGTACACACCTCGCGACCTCCCGTTCAATACCGTAAGCAACCGATCGAGACCGCACCAGGAGAATGCCCATATGGGCACCATCCGGTAGGCGCACAATCGGCCAGTGCGCAAGACGGGGCCAATGGGAGAAGTGGGACAGCACCCCGGACCGCCGGGGCACGGGCGAATCGCGCCGGGCCCGGCACGTCGAGTAGCGTTGCCGACCATGCGTCTCGTCATTGCCCGCTGCTCCGTCGACTACGCCGGGCGGCTCACCGCCCACCTGCCCTCGGCCCCCCGGCTGATCCTGGTCAAGGCTGACGGCAGCGTCTCGATCCACGCCGACGACCGGGCCTACAAGCCCCTCAACTGGATGTCGCCGCCCTGCACCCTGAAGGAGGGCACGGGCGAGGAGGAGGGCGTCTGGACCGTCGTCAACAAGGCGGGCGAGAAGCTCATCATCACGATGGAGGAGGTCCTCCACGACTCCTCGCACGAGCTGGGCGTCGATCCGGGCCTGATCAAGGACGGCGTGGAAGCGCACCTCCAGGAGCTGCTCGCCGACCGTATCGAGACGCTGGGCGAGGGCTACACGCTCATCCGCCGCGAGTACATGACCGCCATCGGCCCCGTCGACATCCTGTGCCGGGACGCCGAGGGCCGGACCGTAGCGGTCGAGATCAAGCGGCGCGGCGAGATCGACGGCGTGGAGCAGCTCACGCGCTACCTGGAGCTGTTGAACCGCGACCCCCATCTCGCCCCGGTGCGCGGCGTCTTCGCCGCCCAGGAGATCAAGCCGCAGGCCCGCGTGCTCGCCACGGACCGCGGCATCGGCTGCCAGGTGCTGGACTACAACGCCATGCGGGGCATCGAGGACGACAAGCTGCGGTTGTTCTGAGCGGGCGTCACATACGACGTACGGGAGGGCCGGGTCCGTGTGCGGACCCGGCCCTCCCGCGCTGTGTCCCGTGCTCGGCCCGGGCGCGTCAGATGATCTGACCCGTCGCCGGGCTCGAGCCGCCCGGCGTCCCCGTGCCGGTGCCCGTGCCGCTGGTCGCGGTGCTGCTCTGCGAGGCGGTCGCGGTGCCCGCGGGGGAGCTGGCGGTGGTGGGGGGCGCGCCGGGGCCGCTGGCCGTGTCGGACGTCTCCGGGGTCGACGGCGGCGGCGTCGTCTCCGTCTCGGTGGGCGCGGGTGTGGTGGGCTCCTCGGTCTCGGTCGGCGTACCGGGATCGGTCGGCTCGGTGTCCGTGGGCCTCGGCGTCGTCGGCTTCGTCGAGGGCGAGGTCGGCGGCTTGCTCGACTCGTCCGGCGAGCCCGGGTCGTCCGGGCTCTCGCTGTCGCCGGGCTCACCGGTGCTGCCCGGGCTGCTCGGGCCGTCCGACGGGCCGGCCGACTCGCTCGGCGTCGGGTCGTCCGACGTGCCGACGGTGCCGTCCGGACCGGGGTCGGTGGGCCGGCCGGTGTCTCCCGGGTTCGCGCCGTCGTCGGACGGCCGGTCCGCGCCCAGGCTGCCGTCGTCGACACCCTGGCTGGCCGACGGGTTGACACCGACCTGGTCCGACGGATCGCCGGCGTCGTTCTCCGACGTGGCGCCGAGGGTCACCACCGTGCCGAGCACGGCGACGAGCAGCGCACCCGCCCCGGCGGCGACGAGATTGCGCCGTGCGAAGCCCTTGATGCCGACGCCCGCCCTGCGGGACGGCCCGGCGCCCGCTTCCCGGCTGGTGACCAGGGTCGGCGACTGCGGGAGCGGGAGCGGCTGGAGGGGCGGGAAGGGCGCGGGTACGCCCGCGGGCGGTGACGCCGACTCCTCGTTGCGGGCGTCGGGCACCTCCTCCCCCGCGGTCGGGCCGAGGCCCGCGACGCCGAGTCCGGCGACGGCCCCCGCTCCGCCGAACGCGCCCGCGCCGGTGCCGAGCCCGGGGGTGTCCCCGCTCCGGTCGGCGACCAGCGCGAGGGCACGGCGGCCCGCGACGGCGCCGCGCTTGTCGGAGAGCGCGCCGCGCAGCCCGATGGAGGCCTCCAGCTCGGCGCGGGCCCGGTCGAGGTGTCCCTCGCACAGCGCGAGGACGCCGAGCTCGTGATGGAAGTAGGCCTGTTCCGCGACGTCACCGGCGAGCCGGGAGGCCTCGGTGCCGGAACGCAGCGCCCGTTCCCAGGCGCTCCAGTGCAGTCCGGCGGCGAACGCCGGTGCCGCGGTGCGGGCCAGCTGGACGGCGGGGCTCTCCTCGTCGTCCGCCGGCGGGGTTGTCGCCGGCCCCAGCACGGCCAGGGCGGCCAGCACGGCGTCCGCCTCGGAGCAGACCCGCTCCGGGGTGACCGAGGGGTGCCCGGCCCACCAGGCGTAGTGCTGGGCGGCGGCCAGGGCCCGTTCGCGTACGTCGTCGGCGTAGCCGGCGCTCTCCAGCTGGGTGAGGACCCCGGCGGCGAGCCGGTAGCGGGAGCCGACCGGCGAGACCAGTCCGCAGTCGGTCAGCTCGCCGAGGGCGGCGTCCGCGTGGGTGTCGCCGACCAGCGCGGGCAGATGCGCCTGGTGCGGCACCTCGCCGCCGAGCGCGACGGCGAACTCCAGGGTGGTGCGGGCGGAGGCGCTGAGCCGGGAGGCGAGCAGTGGCGCGGGCGCGGCGGCCTCACCGAGGGACGGCAGGGGTACGTCGTCGGCCTCGGCGGCGTCGTAGGGCGCGTCGTCGGCCGGACGGGCGTCGACGAAGACACCGAACTCGTCGACGGCGTCGGCACCCGCCCGCTGCCGGTCGCGCCGGCGCAGCAGGGCACCGGCCTGGACGAAGCGCAGCGGCAGACCCTCGGACTCGAACCAGAGGTCGCCGGCCCAGTTGGCCTCCTCCTCGGTGAGGGACCGGCCGGCGGCGCGCTCCAGCAGCTCCACGCCGTCCGAGCGGTCCAGGCCGGTGAGGAAGACCTCCTCGACGGCCGAGTCGGCCAAGGGCGCGGGCACGTCCGGGGTCGCGCCGATGAGGAAGGCGCACTCGGGGGTGGCGTCCAGCAGCTCGTCGAGGGCGGTGCCGCCGAACTCGACGTCGTCCAGGACGACGACCGCGCCGACCTCCCTCAGTCGGCCGAGCAGTTCCTCCCGGTCCGGGCGGTGCAGGGGCGCGCGGTGGACGGCGTGGAAGAGGTCGTACAGAAGGTCGTCGGCCGTGCGGCGGAAGCCGCTGAGCCGCACGACGCCGTCGGGTGCGAGGCCCGCGCAGTCCTCGGCGACGATGTCGAGGAGGCTGGTGCGGCCGGAGCCGGCGGGGCCGGTGAGGCGGACGGAACGGCCGCGGGCGAGCAGCCGCACCAGGCGTTCGCGTTCGTCCTCGCGGGCCAGCAGGCCGAGCACGGTCCGGACCGGCCCCGGCGGCAGGGGCGGCCTCGCGGCGCGCTCCGCCTCGGCGCGTTCGGCCGCGGTGAGCTTCTCGGGCCGGGCGGGCCGCTCCCCCGGCGGGCAGACCTCGATCTCACTGCCGTCCACGGGATTGACGGTGAGCAGGAAGTCGCCGGACACCAGCTGCACCGTGCGGGCGAGCGCGGGCGCGTGCTGTCCGAAGTCGGTGGTCAGGGGGTCCCTGGGCGGGCGTGGGCGCGGCGCCTGGTGGCCGCCGTCTCGGCCGTGCTCCTCGGGTCCCCGGTTGTTCGGGTCCATAGGTTCAAGCCCCCCAAAAGCGTCGTGTGCAGGGCCCCGGTCGGGACCACCCTCTCCCGGCCTTGCCGCACACCGCGCTGTCGCTTCTGGTCCGGGCCCGCCAGATGGGTTCGCAAGATGGCGGGCAGCCAGACCCTAAACCTTCGCTCAGTATCTCCGACAGTCCGGGGTACCGACCCGTCCGAGACGTCACAGTCTCGTGAGGATTGCGCGCGTCGGGCGTTTCGCCGGGCGGTGTCCGGGTCTCCCCGGTCCACCGGGTCACACCGGCCCGCGGCATCACACCCTGGGCAGGGTCTCCACGCCGATGCCGCCCTCGATGGCCAGGATCCGGTGCAGCCGGGTGGCCACCAGCAGGCGCTGCATCTGCGGTGGTACGCCGCGCAGCACCAGCCGCCGGCCGCAGCGTCCGGCCCGCCGGTGGGCCCCCATGATCACGCCGAGTCCGGTGGCGTCCCAGGAGTCCAGTTCGGACAGGTCCAGCACCAGGTCGCCGACTCCGTCGTCGACGGCCGAGTGCAGGACCGTACGGGCGTCCGCCGCGCTGCGGACGTCGAGGCGGCCCCCGACGACCAGCTCGACGTGGTCGCCCCTGATGTGCATATACGCTCCCCGGCGTGCGTCTTTGTCGTCTCTTCGTTTCTTCGTTGTGGTCTCTCGGCGATATCAGGTGTTGCAACCTCTGACTGGCCGAAACGATCGGAGGTTGCCGCCTGTAAGCGAACCGATACCGAATTCACCCCGGCGTGTGACGTTTCCCGGGGCCGATGCGACCTCAGTGCTTGTAGAAGCCCTGCCCGCTCTTGCGGCCGATGTCACCGGCGTCCACCATCCGGCGCATCAGCTCCGGCGGGGCGAACTTCTCGTCCTGGGACTCGGTGTAGATGTTGCCGGTGGCGTGCAGCAGGATGTCGACGCCCGTCAGGTCGGCGGTGGCCAGCGGTCCCATGGCGTGGCCGAAGCCCAGCTTGCAGGCGAGGTCGATGTCCTCGGCGGTGGCGACGCCCGACTCGTACAGCTTCGCGGCCTCGACGACGAGGGCGGAGATGAGGCGGGTGGTCACGAAGCCGGCGACGTCGCGGTTGACGACGATGCAGGTCTTGCCGGTCGACTCGGCGAACTCCCGTGCGGCGGCGAGCGTTTCGTCGCTGGTCTTGTAGCCGCGCACCAGCTCGCACAGCTGCATCATCGGGACCGGCGAGAAGAAGTGGGCGCCGACGACCCGCTCGGGGCGCTCCGTCACGGCCGCGATCTTGGTGATCGGGATGGCGGAGGTGTTGGACGCGAGGATCGCCTCGTCCTTCACCAGCTTGTCGAGGGCGCGGAAGATCTCGTGCTTGACTTCCAGCTTCTCGAAGACGGCCTCGACGACGACGTCCGCGTCGGCGACGGCGTCCAGGTCGGTGGTCGCGGTGATGCGCGCGAGGGCTGCCTCGGCGTCGTCGGCGGCGAGCTTGCCCTTGGCGACGAACTTGTCGTACGAGGCCCTGATGCCGTCGGTGCCGCGCCGCAACGCCTCGTCGGTGACATCGCGCAGGACGACGTCCCAGCCCGCCTGGGCGGAGACCTGGGCGATTCCGGACCCCATGAGACCGGCTCCGATGACGGCGAGCTTCCGTGCCACTGTGCGACTCCCCTGATACGCGCTGTTTCTCTTCTCTCGGCCGGAGATTAGCGGGCGTGAGGGGCTGTGTGACCGGTTAGTAACGCGCGTCACGTCTCAGATGACGGACATCACACCGAGGGCTGCCGTTCGGGTGTCAGCCCGCTCCCCGTACGGCGTAGTTGGGCACCTTCTCGCTCAACAGCTCCTCCGTTTCGTCCAGCAGCGGGACGTCGCGGGAGACCTCCGACGGTTTCCCGCCCGCGAGCTCGCGCTGTCCGATTCACTCTCGCACCTGATGCCGTTCCGCCATCCGGTCGACGCGGTACGGGAGGCGTGCGTCGGCGGCCACGCGACGGCGCACATGCGGTACGGCGTCCTGGCCGCCGTCGCCTTCACCGCGCCGGCCGTGACGGTGGGCACACGCGTGTTCCGTACCGCCGGAGCCTCACTACCCTGGCCCCATGGTCAACCTGACGCGCATCTACACCCGGACCGGCGACCAGGGCACCACCGCCCTCGGCGACATGAGCCGGGTCCCCAAGACCGACCTCCGGATCTCCGCGTACGCCGACGCCAACGAGGCGAACGCGGTGATCGGCACGGCGATCGCCCTCGGCGGCCTGCACGAGGAGGTCGTCGAGGTCCTCGTCCGCGTCCAGAACGACCTGTTCGACGTCGGCGCCGACCTGTCGACGCCGGTGGTGGAGAACCCGGAGTACCCGCCGCTGCGGGTCGAGCAGTTCTACGTCGACAAGCTGGAGGCGGACTGCGACCGCTTCCTCGCCGAGGTGGAGAAGCTCCGCTCCTTCATCCTGCCCGGCGGCACGCCCGGCGCCGCCCTGCTGCACCAGGCGTGCACGGTGGTCCGGCGGGCCGAGCGCTCCACGTGGGCGGCGCTGGAGGTGCACGGCGAGACGATGAACCCGCTCACCGCGACCTACCTGAACCGCCTCTCGGACCTGCTCTTCATCCTCGCCCGCGTGGCCAACAAGGAGGTCGGGGACGTGCTGTGGGTGCCGGGCGGGGAGCGCTAGGCCTGTCGGCGCGCCGACCGGAACAGGCTCCACGCGGTCTGCGCGCCGCCGACGCACATCATCACGATCCCGACCTTCGGCAGGTCGACGACGGGGACCTCCACGTCCCCGGCGAAGAGCCAGAGGGCGAGGCCGACCACGAAGGTGGCGCCGCCCTCCCACAGGTTCCGCTCCGGCAGGTACCTCATCGGTGCGCTCCTTCCTTCTCCGGCCGATGCCCGGCCGTGCCCTCCGGCGTTCCCGCCGGGTCCTTCTTCGGCCAGATCAGGTATCCGAGGGCCACCAGGCCGTGGATGGCGGCGACCCTGACGGCCACCCACTGGAAGGCCCGCAGCGACGACACGTCTCCGTCGCCGACGTACCAGACCGCGCCCTGGAGCAGCGCGCACGCCACGGCCGCGCCCAGCAGGGTGCGCAGCCACAGCCGGCCCTCGTGGGCGGCCCGCGCCCTGCCGTAGCGCGGAGGCTTCACCGGGGGCGGGCCGCCGCCCAGTCGGTGGGCGGCGTGGCCGTCGAGCCAGCGGATCGTGTAGTGGCCGTACGCGACCGTGTAGCCGATGTACAGCGCCGCCAGGCCGTGCTCCCAGCCCGGCGCGGCGCCGTTCTTGAGGTCGATCGCCGTCGCGGCGAACAGCACCAGTTCCAGGACGGGCTCGCACAGCAGCAGGAACACGCTGGTGCGCCGCCATTTCAACAGGTAGCGGGCGGCGAGTCCGAGCGCCAGCAGCACCCAGAAGCCGACCTCACAGGCGATGATCAACGCGACGACCATGACGTGCTCCCTTCGTTCACCCTTCCAGGCTCCCGTCGGAATCCGCCTCGTTCGTCGTCGCCGGTGACGAACCTCCGGTACATCGAAAGATGCAGTGCCGGACCGTCCCCCGGGGTCAGGCGGGCGGGGCGCGGGGCGTGTTGGATGGTGGCATGGCCGTACGACTCCCCCGCCCGCGCCGCTTCGACGTGTACGCCGCGTCGGCCGGTCTGCTCGGCGGGCTGCTGCTGTGGGGCATCGGCCTGGGCGTGCGGCCCGCCGACGACCCGATCGTGCTGTTCGACGGCCGCTGGCCGCTGCTGGTCCCGCTCGCCGTCGTCGCGGGCTGCGAGCTGCTGCGCCGGGCCGCGCCGCGCACCGGCCTGCTGATCGGCACCGCAGCGCTGATCGGGGACACGCTCACGCAGGGCAGCCTGGTCACGGTGATCATGTACACCGACCTGATGTACGCGGCCGTGCTGTACGGCCCGCCCGCCTCGGCCCGCCGCATCCCGTGGATCACCGGGCTGCTCACCGTGGCGGCGACGCTGGTGCCGTTCGCGGTGTGGCGGGTGCCCGAGGCGCTGCTGATCGGTGTCGCCGTCGGTGTGGTGTCGTTCGCGCCCGCCTCCACCGGCCTGATCGTGCGCAACCACCGCGAGGCCGCCGACGCCGCCCTGCTGCGTGCCGAGCAGACCGCGCTGCTGGCCGAGATGGACCGGGTCCAGGCGGTGACCGCGGAACGCTCCCGGATGGCGCGCGAGCTGCACGACATGGTCGCCAACCACCTCTCCGCGATCGCCATCCACTCCACGGCCGCGCTCTCCCTGGACGACCCGGCCACCACCCGGCAGGCGCTCGGCGTCATCCGCGAGAACAGCGTCGAGGGACTGGCCGAGATGCGTCGCCTGATCGGCATCCTGCGGGACGACGGCGGGGACACCGAGCCGGCCGCCTCCCCCACGCTCGACGGCCTCGGCGCGCTGGTGGACGGCGCCCGCGCCAACGGCCTCGACGTCACCCTCGAGACGGTGTCCGGCGAGGGCCTTCCCGCGCCGGTCGAACTGGCCGCGTACCGGATCGTGCAGGAGTCGCTCACCAACGCGCTCAAGCACGCCTCGGAGGGGACGGTACGCGTCGTGCTCACCCGGCACGACGACGTGCTGTGCGTCCTGGTGACCAGCCCGTACGGCGACCGGGAGGCCCCGCGCGCCCCGGGCTCGGGTGCCGGTCTCGTCGGCATGCGGGAGCGGGCCGCGCTGCTGCACGGCGTGTTCGAGGCCGGGCCGGTGGCGGATCCCGGCCCGACGGGCGGCAAGATCTGGACCGTACGCGCCACCCTGCCCCTGACCGAAGGAGGTCCCGCATGATCCGCGTCCTCGTCGCCGAGGACCAGTCCGCCGTCCGCGCCGGACTGGTGCTGATCCTGGGCAGCGCCCCGGACATCGAGGTGGTCGGGGAGGCGGCGGACGGCGAGCAGGCGGTGGCGCTGGCCCGGGAGCTGCGGCCGGACGTGGTGCTGATGGACGTTCAGATGCCCCGGCTGGACGGGGTGTCGGCGACCCGGCGGGTGGTCGCCGAGCACCTCGCCGACGTGCTCGTACTGACCACCTTCGACCTGGACGAGTACGTCTTCGGGGCGCTGCGGGCGGGGGCCGCCGGGTTCCTGCTGAAGAACACGGAGGCGAGGGACCTCCTCGCGGCCGTGCGCACGGTGGCGGGCGGTGAGGGGATCGTCGCCCCGGCCGTCACCCGGCGGCTGATCGCCGAGTTCGCCGCGCGGCCGGTCCGGGAGCCGACCGCCGATCCGTCGGTGCTGGAGGACCTCACCCGGCGCGAGCGCGAGGTGCTGTCCTGTCTCGGCGAGGGGCTGTCCAACGCGGCGATCGCCGAGCGGCTGGACATGGCGGAAGCCACGGTGAAGACGCACGTCAGCCGCCTGCTGGGGAAGCTGGCGCTGCGCAGCCGGGTGCAAGCCGCGGTGCTCGCGCAGGAGTTGGGGATCTAGTTCCCCTCTCAACTACAGGCCGTAGCACTGGTCCAGACCTATTGACCTATGGTCCAGACCTTTCTATTCTCGCGGCACTGCGAGCATGAGGCTCAGTCATGCCCACAACAACATCCCCACAAAGGAGGCGCACATGCGCTTCAGACACAAAGCCGCGGCGCTCGTCGCGACCCTGGCGCTTCCCCTCGCCGGATTGGTCGGCCTCGCGAGTCCCGCCCAGGCGGCCACCAGCGCGACGGCCACCTTCGCCAAGACCTCGGACTGGGGCACCGGCTTCGGCGGCAAGTGGACCGTGAAGAACACCGGCACCACCACCATCAACTCCTGGAACGTCGAGTGGGACTTCCCCTCCGGCACCAAGGTCACCTCCGCCTGGGACGCCACGGTCACCAACTCCGGTGACCACTGGACCGCCAAGAACGTCGGCTGGAACGGCACCCTCGCCCCCGGGGCGTCGGTCTCCTTCGGCTTCAACGGCAGCGGCCCCGGCTCCCCGTCCAACTGCAAGCTCAACGGCGGCAGCTGCGACGGCTCCTCCGTCCCCGGCGACGAGGCACCCTCCGCGCCCGGGACACCCACCGCCTCGGGCATCACCGACACCTCGGTGAAACTGTCCTGGTCGGCGGCGACCGACGACAAGGGCATCAAGAACTACGACGTCCTGCGCGACGGCGCCAAGGTCGCCACGGTCACCGGCACCACCTACACCAACACCGGCCTCAGCGCCGGCACCGACTACTCCTACACCGTCCAGGCCCGTGACACCGCCGACCAGACCGGTCCGGTCAGCGGCGCGGTGAAGGTCACCACCACCGGCGACGGCGGCGGCCCCGGCCCGCAGCCGGGCGAAGAGGTCAAGCTCGGCTACTTCACCAACTGGGGCGTCTACGGGCGCAACTACCACGTGAAGAACCTGGTCACCTCCGGCTCCGCCGAGAAGATCACGCACATCAACTACGCCTTCGGCAACGTCCAGGGCGGCAAGTGCACCATCGGTGACGCCTACGCCGACTACGACAAGGCGTACACCGCCGACCAGTCCGTCGACGGCGTCGCCGACACCTGGGACCAGCCGCTGCGCGGCAACTTCAACCAGCTGCGCAAGCTGAAGGCGGAGTACCCGCACATCAAGGTGCTGTTCTCCTTCGGCGGCTGGACCTGGTCCGGCGGATTCCCCGACGCGGTGAAGAACCCCGCCGCCTTCGCGAAGTCCTGCCACGACCTGGTCGAGGACCCGCGCTGGGCCGATGTCTTCGACGGCATCGACCTGGACTGGGAGTACCCGAACGCCTGCGGTCTCAGCTGTGACACGACCAGCGCGCCGAACGCCTTCAGCACCATGATGAAGGCCATGCGCGCCGAGTTCGGCGACGACCTGGTCACCGCCGCCGTCACCGCCGACGCCTCCGACGGTGGCAAGATCGAAGCGGCCGACTACGGCACCGCCGCTCAGTACATCGACTGGTACAACGTGATGACGTACGACTTCTTCGGCGCCTGGGCGAAGAACGGCCCGACCGCTCCGCACTCGCCGCTGACCTCGTACGACGGCATCCCGCAGCAGGGCTTCAACTCCGCCGAGGCGATCGCGAAGTTCAAGGCCGCGGGCGTGCCGGCCGACAAGCTGCTCCTCGGCATCGGCTTCTACGGCCGCGGCTGGACCGGCGTCACCCAGTCCGCGCCCGGCGGCACCGCGACCGGCCCGGCGACCGGAACGTACGAGGCGGGCATCGAGGACTACAAGGTCCTCAGGAACAGCTGCCCGGCCACCGGCACCGTCGCCGGCACCGCGTACGCGCACTGCGGCAGCAACTGGTGGTCCTACGACACCCCGGCCACCGTCAAGTCCAAGATGGACTGGGCCGAGCAGCAGAAGCTGGGCGGCGCCTTCTTCTGGGAGTTCAGCGGCGACACCGCGAACGGCGAGCTGGTGAGCGCCATCGACAGCGGGCTGAAGTAATTCCCAAGGGCCTAGGGGCCTAGGGGCCTAGGGGCCTAAGCGACGTTGACGCGCTGTCCGGGCGGGGCTGCCTCGAGCCACGCGAGAAATCCGGTCAGCGCGTCTTCGCTCATCGCCAGTTCGAGCCGCGTGCCCCGATGGAGACAGGCGAGCACGACGGCGTCCGAGAGCAGCGCCAGCTCCTCCTCGCCGTCCGGGACGCGGCGGCCGGCCACCTCGATCGCGGAGCGCTCCAGGACGCGGCGCGGGCGGGGGGAGTACGAGAAGACGCGGTACCACTCGACCCGGTCGCCGTTGTAGCGGGCCACTCCGTAGGACCAGCCCTTGCCGGCTCCGTCGCCCTCCTTGGGGGCGTCCCAGCGCAGGGAGCAGTCGAAGGTACCGCCCGATCGCTGGATCAGCCGGCGGCGCAGCCCGAAGACGAAGAGCGCGATCACCACCAGGGCGACGACAATTCCGCACACAGTCAGAGCGAGGGCCATCGACACCGACCTCCTCGTCTCCTAGGTAACGGAACGGAAAAAACACCCGGATCTGCCTCAGCCGCGGCCGGGTCCGGAGAGGCTCCGGTCCCAGCCGCGGCTGAGTGACGTCATGGCACGACGCTATCGCACAGTGCTGTGGATCAGCGTCCCGCCGCCGCGCGCAGTCGGACGTCCGCGCGACGCTCGGCGTGGGCGTCGCCCTCCGCCTTCGCCCGCTCGAGCTCCCGCTCCGCGCGCTGGACATCGATCTCGTCCGACAGCTCGGCGATCTCGGCCAGCAGCGACAGCTTGTTGTCCGCGAACGAGATGAAACCGCCGTGCACCGCGGCGACGACCGTCCCACCCTCACTCGTACGAATGGTCACCGGGCCCGACTCCAGCACACCGAGCAGCGGCTGGTGACCGGGCATGACGCCGATGTCGCCGGACGTGGTGCGCGCGACGACCAGGGTGGCCTCGCCGGACCAGACCTCTCGGTCGGCCGCGACCAGCGCGACGTGCAGATCAGCAGCCAAGGTGGCTCCTCGGGTCACCACCCGGCCGGAGAGCCGGGTGTTGGTTACAAGTCTAATAGGCGTGCCGGAGGGGGCGGGACGCGCCCGCCCCCTCCGGTGTGAGCCCTGGGGCTCACGATGAGCACGAGGCTCAGGAGACGCCGAGCTCCTTGGCGTTGTTCTTCAGGTCCTCGATGCCACCGCACATGAAGAACGCCTGCTCCGGGAAGTGGTCGTACTCGCCGTCGCAGATCGCGTTGAAGGCCGCGATCGACTCGTCCAGCGGGACGTCCGACCCGTCGACGCCGGTGAACTGCTTGGCGACGTGGGTGTTCTGGGACAGGAAGCGCTCCACGCGACGGGCACGGTGGACGACGAGCTTGTCCTCCTCGCCGAGCTCGTCGATACCGAGGATCGCGATGATGTCCTGCAGGTCCTTGTACTTCTGCAGGATGCTCTTCACGCGCATCGCGGCCTGGTAGTGGTCCGCCGCGATGTACCGCGGGTCGAGGATGCGGGACGTCGAGTCCAGCGGGTCCACGGCCGGGTAGATGCCCTTCTCGGAGATCGGACGGGAGAGCACCGTCGTCGCGTCGAGGTGGGCGAAGGTGGTGGCCGGGGCCGGGTCGGTCAGGTCGTCCGCGGGGACGTAGATCGCCTGCATCGAGGTGATCGAGTGACCACGGGTCGAGGTGATGCGCTCCTGGAGGAGACCCATCTCGTCGGCCAGGTTCGGCTGGTAACCCACCGCGGAGGGCATACGGCCGAGCAGGGTCGACACCTCGGAGCCCGCCTGGGTGAAGCGGAAGATGTTGTCGATGAAGAACAGCACGTCCTGCTTCTGGACGTCACGGAAGTACTCGGCCATGGTCAGGCCGGCCAGCGCGACGCGCAGACGGGTGCCCGGCGGCTCGTCCATCTGGCCGAAGACCAGCGCGGTCTTGTCGATGACGCCGGACTCGCTCATCTCGTCGATGAGGTCGTTGCCCTCACGGGTGCGCTCACCGACACCGGCGAACACGGAGACACCGTCGTGGTTGTTGGCGACGCGGTAGATCATCTCCTGGATGAGCACCGTCTTGCCGACGCCGGCGCCGCCGAACAGACCGATCTTGCCGCCCTTGACGTACGGGGTCAGCAGGTCGATGACCTTGACGCCGGTCTCGAACATCTCGGTCTTCGACTCGAGCTCGTCGAAGTTCGGCGCCTTGCGGTGGATCGGCCAGCGCTCACCGGTGTAGGTCTCGTCGACGTTCAGCACCTCACCGAGGGTGTTGAACACCTTGCCCTTGGTGAAGTCGCCGACGGGGACGGAGATGGCCGTGCCCGTGTCGGTCACCGGGGCCTGGCGGACCAGGCCGTCGGTGGGCTGCATGGAGATGGTGCGGACCAGGCCGTCACCCAGGTGCTGGGCGACCTCCAGGGTCAGCGTCTTCAGCTCGCCCGCCTGCGCCGGGTCGGCGACCTCGACGTGGAGGGCGTTGTAGATCTCCGGCATCGCGTCGACGGGGAACTCCACGTCGACGACCGGACCGATGACCCGGGCGACGCGGCCCGTGGCCGTCGCGGTCTCAACAGTGGTGGTCATTAGTTGTCACTCCCCGCGTTCGCGTCGGCCAGGGCACTGGCGCCACCGACGATCTCGCTGATTTCCTGGGTGATTTCGGCCTGGCGGGCCGCGTTGGCAAGACGGGAGAGCGTGTTGATCAGCTCGCCCGCGTTGTCGGTGGCCGACTTCATCGCGCGCCGCGTGGCGGCGTGCTTGGAGGCGGCCGACTGCAGCAGCGCGTTGTAGATGCGGCTCTCGACGTAGCGCGGCAGCAGGGCGTCGAGGACGTCCTCCGCCGACGGCTCGAAGTCGTACAGCGGAAGGATCTCGTCCTTCGTCGCCGACTCCTGAGCCACCTCGTCGAGACTCAGCGGCAGCAGCCGGGAGTCGACCGCCGTCTGCGTCATCATCGAGACGAACTCGGTGTAGACGATGTGGAGCTCGTCCACGCCGCCCTCCGCCGTCTCCTTCTCGATGGCCTCGATCAGCGGCGCCGCGACCTTCTTGGCGTCCGCGTACGAGGGCTCGTCGGTGAAGCCCGCGAACGACTCCGCGACCTTGCGCTCGCGGAAGTTGTAGTGGGCGAGACCGCGCCGGCCGACGATGTACGTGTCGACCTGCCTGCCCTCGCGCTCGAGGCGCTCGGTCAGCTGCTCCGCCGCCTTGATGGCGTTGGAGTTGAAGGCGCCGGCCAGACCGCGGTCGCTCGTGAGGAGCAGGACCGCGGCACGGGTCGGGTTGTCCGCCTCCGTGGTGAGCGGGTGCTTCGTGTTCGACCCGGTTCCGACCGCCGTGACCGCGCGGGTCAGTTCCTGCGCGTACGGCGTGGAGGCCGCCACCTTGCGCTGCGCCTTGACGACGCGCGAGGCGGCGATCATCTCCATCGCCTTGGTGATCTTCTTGGTCGCGGTGACGGATCGGATGCGACGCTTGTAGACCCGGAGCTGGGCTCCCATGAGTCAGGTCCCTTCCTTACGTCACTTGGCGGCGGACGGGGCGTCCTCGCCGAGCAGCTTGCCGTCCGAGGTCTCGAACTGCTTCTTGAACGCGGTGATCGCCTCGGCGATGGCCTGCAGAGTGTCGTCGGACATCTTGGCCCCCTCGCGGATGGAGGTCATGAGGCCCTGCTCCTGGCGGTGCAGGTACTCGAGAAGCTCCTTCTCGAAGCGGCGGATGTCGGCGACCGGCACCTCGTCCATCTTGCCGGTGGTGCCGGCCCAGACGGAGACGACCTGGTCCTCGACGGCCATCGGCTGGTACTGGTCCTGCTTCAGCAGCTCGACCATGCGCTGACCGCGCTCCAGCTGCGCCTTCGACGCGGCGTCCAGGTCGGAACCGAAGGCGGCGAACGCCTCCAGCTCACGGAACTGGGCGAGGTCCACGCGCAGTCGGCCGGAGACCTGCCGCATGGCCTTGTGCTGGGCGGAGCCACCGACACGGGAGACCGAGATACCGACGTTCAGGGCCGGACGCTGACCGGCGTTGAACAGGTCGGACTCCAGGAAGCACTGGCCGTCGGTGATGGAGATGACGTTGGTCGGAATGAACGCCGACACGTCGTTGGCCTTGGTCTCGACGATCGGCAGACCCGTCATCGAACCGGCGCCCTCGGCGTCGGAGAGCTTCGCGCAGCGCTCCAGCAGACGGGAGTGCAGGTAGAAGACGTCACCGGGGTAGGCCTCGCGGCCCGGCGGGCGGCGCAGCAGCAGCGACACGGCGCGGTAGGCGTCGGCCTGCTTCGACAGGTCGTCGAAGATGATCAGGACGTGCTTGCCCTCGTACATCCACTGCTGGCCGATGGCCGAGCCGGTGTACGGCGCCAGGTACTTGAAGCCGGCCGGGTCGGACGCCGGGGCGGCCACGATGGTCGTGTACTCCAGCGCGCCGTTCTCCTCCAGCGCGCCGCGGACCGACGCGATCGTCGAGCCCTTCTGGCCGATGGCGACGTAGATGCAGCGGACCTGCTTGCTCGGGTCGCCGGTGCGCCAGTTGTCACGCTGGTTGATGATCGTGTCGACGGCCAGCGCGGTCTTGCCGGTCTGGCGGTCGCCGATGACCAGCTGACGCTGACCACGGCCGATCGGGGTCATGGCGTCGACGGCCTTGTAGCCCGTCTCCATCGGCTCGTGCACCGACTTGCGCTGCATGACCGTGGGGGCCTGCAGTTCGAGGGCGCGGCGGCCCTCCGTCTCGATCTCGCCGAGGCCGTCGATCGGGTTGCCGAGGGGGTCGACGACACGGCCGAGGTAGCCCTCGCCCACGGCGACCGACAGGACCTCGCCGGTGCGGGTGACCGGCTGGCCCTCCTCGATACCGCTGAACTCACCGAGGACGACGCAACCGATCTCGCGCTCCTCGAGGTTGAGGGCGAGGCCGAGGGTGCCGTCCTCGAACTTCAGCAGTTCGTTGGCCATGGCCGAGGGGAGACCCTCGACCTTCGCGATGCCGTCGCCGGCAAGGGTGACCGTACCGACCTCCTCGCGCGAGGCCGCGTCCGGCTTGTACGACTGGACGAAGTTCTCCAGCGCGTCCCGGATCTCCTCCGGCCGGATCGTGAGCTCCGCCATCTGAGTTCCCTGCTCTCCTTGTTGGGCCCGAAGTTTCACTTGGGGGGTATTCCACGAGTCGGGGACTCCCCCCAAAAAGAGGTGAATCCTCTGCACGGCCCAACCAGGGCCGTCGTAAGTACGTACTGCTTGTTGTGCTGTTGTGGCGCGGAGCGTCAGCTCGCCATGCGGCGGCCGGCGTCCTCCAGGCGGTCCGCGATGGAGCCGTTGATGACCTCGTCACCGACCTGCACCCGCATCCCGCCGAGGACCTCGGGGTCCACGTCGAGGTTGAGGTGCATCGGGCGGCCGTAGATCTTCGCGAGGGCCGCGCCGAGGCGCCGCTTCTGCGTGTCGCTCAGCGGCACCGCCGAGGTGACGACGGCGACCATCCGGTCCCGCCGGTCGGCGGCGAGCCTGGACAGGGATTCGAGTCCCGACTCCAGGCTACGTCCCCGCGGCACGGTGACAAGGCGCGTCACCAGACGCTCGGTGGTCACGTCCGCCCGGCCGCCGAGCAGGCTGCGCAGCAGCTCGCCCTTGGCCGAGGTGGTGGCCGAGCGGTTGGTCAGCGCGGCGCGCAGCTCGGTGTTCGAGGAGACGATCCGGCCGAACCGGAACAGCTCGTCCTCGACGTTGTCGAGCCGGCCCGCCTTCTGCGCGGCGGTGAGGTCGGCGGTGTTCGCCAGCTCCTCCAGCGCGTCCACCAGGTCGCGCGACTGCGACCAGCGGGAGCGCACCATGCCGGCCACCAGGTCGGCGGCGGGACCGCTGACCTGGGTACCGAGGAGGCGCTGGGCGAGTTCGGCCTTGGCCTCGCCGGCCTGCGCCGGGTCGGTGAGGACCCGACGCAACGACACCTCGCGGTGGAGCAGCGCGGTGACGGCGGCCAGCTCGTCGGCGAGCGAGCCGGCGTCCACGGACGTGGAGTCCGTCAGCGCGTCGAGACGCTCACGTGCGGCGGCAAGGGCCTCGCGGCTCGCTCCGTTCATCGGGTCGCCTCGGCCTTCGTCGCCTTGTCGTCCAGCTCGTCCAGGAAGCGGTCGATGACGCGGCTCTGCCGGGCGTGGTCCTCGAGGGACTCGCCGACGAGCTTGCCGGCCAGCTGAGTGGCCAGCTGTCCGACGTCCTGGCGCAGCGCGGACGCGGCGGCCTTGCGGTCGGCCTGGATCTGGGCGTGACCGGCGGCGATGATCTCCTCACGCTGCCGCTGGCCTTCCGCGCGCATCTCGGCGATGAGCGTGGCGCCCTGCTCCTGCGCCTCCTGGCGCAGGCGCGCGGCCTCGTGCCGGGCCTCGGCGAGCTGGGCCTTGTACTGCTCAAGGACGCTCTGGGCCTCGGTCTGCGCGGCCTCGGCCTTCTCGATACCGCCCTCGATGGCCTCGCGACGCTCTTCCAGAACCTTGTTGATGTTCGGGAGCAGCTTCTTGGCGAGGAAGCCGAAGACGATGACGAAAGCGATGAGGCCGATGACAACTTCCGGCCACGGCGGGATGAGGGGATTCTCCTTCTCACCCTCAGCCGCCAGGAAAACCAGGGCGGAGTTCACATCAGTGCCTTTCGTCGGGTCGGTCGTCAGTGCTCGTCTTAGTAGACGAACGGCATGACGAGACCGATCAGGGCGAGCGCCTCACAGAAGGCGAAGCCCAGGATCTGGTTGGCGCGGATGAGGCCGGCAGCCTCGGGCTGACGGGCGAGGGCCTGGGTGCCGTTACCGAAGATGATGCCGACGCCGACGCCGGGGCCAATGGCGGCCAGGCCGTAACCGACGGAGCTGAGCGAACCTTCGACGGCAGCAAGGGTCTGGGACATGCCAGTTCTTCCTTTTCTTTACGGACCGGTGGGGGTTGGCCACCGGACGGCTGGGGGGTACGAGGCGGGACGGGCTCAGTGGTGCTCGGCGAGCGCGCCCTGGATGTAGGTGCAGGTCAGCAGCACGAACACGTACGCCTGCACGGCCTGGATGAAGAGCTCGAAGGCCGTCATGATGATCGTCATCACGAACGAGACGCCCGCGTAGGCGATGCCGATGCCGTTCAGCAGGTACCAGCTGGCGATCGTGAAGAGGAGCAGCAGCGTGTGGCCCGCGAACATGTTCGCGAAGAGCCGGACGGCGTGCGTGAAGGGGCGGACCAGCAGGTTCGAGAAGAACTCGATGGTCATCGACAGCGGCAGCACCGCGCCGAGCGACTTGTCGTAACCGGTGACGTTCTTGAAGAAGCCGACGAAGCCGTGGCGCTTGAAGGTGAGCGAGACCCACAGGACGTAGACGATCAGGGCCAGGACCATCGGGTAGGCGATGATCGAGGTCACCGGGAACTGGGCGACCGGAATGATCGACCAGAGGTTCATCATCCAGACGAAGAAGAAGAGAGTGACGATCAGCGGAACGTACTTCTCTCCTTCCTTCTTGCCGATGGTCTCGTAGACGACGCCACGACGGATGAAGTCGTAGCCGGCCTCGGCGACCATCTGGAGCTTGCCCGGGACGACCTTCGGCTTGCCGAACGCGGCCCAGAAGAAGCCCACGATGATGATCGAGCCGAGCAGGGCCAGGAGCATCGGCTTGTTGAAGTACATGCCGTTGCCGTCTGCGTTGCCCCAGAGCGGCTCGAAGAGGAACGAGTGCAGGCCGGGAGCCGGGAAGCCACATCCGTCGAAAATGTGGCAGTCGGTCTCGAAGGCGAGCACCTGCGTCGGGTCAGCACTCACCGCGGGCTCCTTCATCGTGGCGCATGGGTACGGCAACCTCGTTGTGTCGGCGCGGCACGGGGCCGCAGTTCGGCACGGGACTGGTGTTACGGGTGTGGGGGCGGCTGTGGGGCATCTCGCCTCGCGATTGTGCAGGCGTCAGCTGGGATGCCCGCGCCCGCGATGCCGCAGTTGGCACCGGACGATAGCAGGACTTCACATGCCTCTTTATCCCGGCCCTACCCCTCACGACGAGTGGCCCGTCTTTTCGGGCTTTTCGCTCGACGAGTCGGGTTCGACGTAGAGAATCTTGGCCTTCATGTGGGCGCGCGTCTGCGCGGCGATCCACGCGAGGGTGACGACGACCAGGGTGATCGCGAAGGACCGGGGGTTGAACAACGTGGTGTTCTTGAACGCGGCGAGGAAGACGAACAGCAGCAGGATCTGTGCCGCGTAGAGCATCAGGCCCATCGCCTGGAAAAGGTGCGGAAGCGATTTGGCGGTGCGCTGCAGGACGTAGAGACCGATCCCCATGAAGAGCATCGCCACCGCTGTCGCGACGACGGCACCGACCGCGCCCTTGCCGCCGGCGACCACGGCACTGACGACGGCGGCAACAGCGCCGACGGCAGCCGTGGGCACGGCAGCCTGAAGCAGGATCCGGACGTCATTGGACGGCATGGCGGCAACTCCGCTTTCACACACAGGGGGCAGGTGTCGTCATGGACGAGCGTAGTCCCGGGCCGAACGGGGTCTTCGCGCCCAAGAGACCGTCGCACTGCGGTCCTTAGGCTCTACCCGGGGGTTCTCGTGAACCGTATCACAAACTATTTGATGAGCTCTTTACCTGCCGGTGTGCTTGCTGTCACACATGAGAGTGACAGTGCGCGTCTGTGCAATTACCGGACCCATTTGTCTGGTAATGGGGCGCTTCATTCCCCCACGAGTTGGCAATGCTCTAGTCAGATTCTTACCTTGCGCGCGAGCGGGGGCCGATGGCGGTAGCCCCATTGGCGCCCGATACGCCCGATGTGCCGGAAACTCCCGCGGCGACCGGGACGCGCTCGTCCGTCTCGTCCGCCTCGCTGCCCACCACGGCGGGCTCGGCCTCGACGGCCATCGCCCCGCGGCGGCGGTAGCGGGGCGGCACGAAGCGCTCGGCCCAGCGCGGGGCGCGTGGAGTGAAGCGCGGCAGCAGGAGCAGGACCAGGCCGATCGCGCTGAGGAAGACGACGCTCAGCACGATCCACATGGAAGCGGCGTTCACGGAGTAGGCGAGCGCGCCGAACGCGATCAGCGCCGAGAAGAAGTACATGATCAGCACCGCGCGGCTGTGCGAGTGGCCGATCTCCAGCAGCCGGTGGTGCAGGTGACCCCGGTCCGCGGCGAACGGCGACTGGCCGCGCCAGGTGCGCCGGACGATCGCCAGGATCAGGTCGGCGGCCGGGATGGCGATGATGGTCAGCGGCATCAGCAGCGGGATGTAGACGGGCACCATCTGGTGCACGGTGTTGCGCTCGGAGCCGGAGAACAGCCGCATCGCGTCCGGGTCCACCTGCCCCGTCACCGAGATCGCGCCCGCCGCCAGCACCAGGCCGATCAGCATCGACCCCGAGTCGCCCATGAAGATCCGGGCGGGGTGCATGTTGTGCGGCAGGAAGCCCAGGCACATGCCCATCAGGATGGCCGCGAACAGCGAGGCGGGCGCCGCGGCCTCGATGCCGTACGAGTACCAGATCCGGTAGGCGTACATGAAGAACGCCGCCGCCGCGATGCACACCATGCCGGCCGCGAGACCGTCGAGGCCGTCCACGAAGTTGACCGCGTTGATGGTGATGACGACCAGCGCCACCGTCAGCAGGGTGCCCTGCCCCTGGGTCAGCGCGACGTTGCCGAAGCCCGGGACGGGGATCCACAGGATCGTCAGACCCTGCACCACCATCACGCCGGCGGCGATCATCTGCCCGCCCAGCTTGATCAGGGCGTCGATCTCGAACTTGTCGTCCAGGACGCCGATCAGCCAGATCAGGGCGGCTCCGGAGAGCAGCGCGCGCGGCTCGTTGGACTTCTCGAAGACCTCACTGAGGTTGGTGAGGTGGTCGGCGACCAGCAGGCCCGCGCACAGTCCGAAGAACATCGCGATCCCGCCGAGGCGCGGAGTGGGCTCCCGGTGCACGTCGCGTGCCCGGATCTCCGGCATCGCCCCCGCCACGATCGCGAACTTACGTACCGGCCCTGTCAGCAGATACGTCACCGCGGCCGTGACGCAGAGCGTCAGCAGGTATTCACGCACGGGCTTCCCCACAGGTCTCGCTGGCCATTCCCGGCCCACCACCCTAGCGATGCGCGCATATGGTTGGGGACTTCCGGGTAGCGACGATGGTTGCACGTGTGGCTGTGCATCCGTGTGCGCCTACCCCGCCTCAGTCCGGGTACGGCGGAAATTCCGTGACCAGATCCCGTACGTCGTCCCGCGCCGCGGCGGCGTCCGTGCCGCCCCGGAGCACCTCCGCGAGCAGGGTGGCCACCGCCCGCATCTCCCGCTCCCCCATCCCCTGCGTGGTGAGGGCCGCCGTGCCCAGGCGCAGTCCGCGGGCGTCGGCGTGCGGCAGCGCGCAGCAGTCCAGGACGATCCCGGCCGCCGCGAGCCGGCCCCGCGCGGTCCTCCCGTCGACGCCCAGCGGGGCGGGGTCGGCGGTGATCAGGTGGGTGTCGGTGCCGCCGGTGGTGACGACCAGTCCCTCGGCGGCCAGGTGGGCCGCGAGGGTGCGGGCGTTGGCGATCACCTGATGGGCGTACGCCGCGTACCCCGGCGTCGCCGCCTCGCCGAACGCGACCGCCTTGGCAGCGATGGTGTGCATCTGCGCGCCGCCCTGGGTGAACGGGAAGACGGCCCGGTCGACCCGCTCGGCCAGTTCGCCCCCGCACAGGAGCATGCCGCCGCGCGGCCCGCGCAGCACCTTGTGCGTGGTGGCGCACACGACGTCGGCGTACGGCACCGGGCTGGGCGCCGCTCCCCCGGCGACCAGACCGATCGGGTGGGCGGCGTCCGCGACGAGGTAGGCGCCCACCTCGTCGGCGACGTCGCGGAAGAAGGCGTAGTCGAGGTTGCGGGGGTAGGCGATCGAGCCGCACACGATCGCCTTGGGCCGGTGCGTACGGGCCAGGGTGCGCACCTGGTCGTGGTCGACGAGCCCGGTCTCCGCGTCCACCCCGTAGCCGACGAAGTCGAACCAGCGGCCGGAGAAGTTCGCCGGCGAGCCGTGGGTGAGGTGGCCGCCGTACGGCAGGCCGAGGGCGAGGACGGTGTCGCCGGGGCGCAGCAGGGCGGCGTAGGCGGCCAGGACGGCGGAGGAGCCGGAGTGGGACTGCACGTTGGCGTGCTCGGCGCCGAACAGGTCCTGAGCCCGCTCCACGGCGAGCCGCTCGGCGACGTCGACGATCTCGCAGCCCCCGTGGTGCCGGGCGCCCGGGTAGCCCTCGGCGTACTTGTTGGCCAGCGGGGAGCCGAGGGCGGCCAGCACGGCGGGGGACGTGAAGTTCTCGGCGGCGATCAGCTGGAGGGTCGTCGACTGCCGGCGGCGTTCGGCGAGCAGGATCTCGGCCAGCTGGGGGTCCTGGCGCAGCAGGACCCCCAGCGTGCTGTCATCGGCCTCAAGGACGTCGTGGGTGACCGACATGATGCGCTCCGGGCGTGCGTCGACGGTGACGTACGACCAATGTAGGCCCGGCACCGGCGGTGCGCTCGGCCGTCGCGCCCCTCACGTCCTCGTGGGTACCCCCGTGAGCGCCGTCACCACGGGATCCAGCGCCTGGTGTATCTCGTCCCCGATCGACCGGAAGAACGGCAGCGGCGCCCCGTACGGGTCGTACACCTCGTCCGCCTCGGCCGTCGGCGCCAGCAGCCACCCGCGTAGAGCCGCCGCCGCGCGCACCAGGGCACGCGCACGCGCGACCAAGCCCTCGTCCAGGGAGGGCAGCGTGGCCGGGTCGATGGCGTTCACCAGGCGGGTGAACTCCTTGAGGGTGAAGGTGCGCAGCCCCGCCGAGTGCCCCATGGAGATGACCTGGGCGCGGTGGTCCCGCGTCGCGGTCAGCACCAGGTCCGCGCGGATCACGTGCTCGTCCAGCAGCTCACGCCCGGTGAAGCCGGCCGCGTCGGCGCCGAAATCGGCGAGGACCGTCTCCGCGTTGGTCTCCATGGGCGCGCCCTCGTGGCCCCAGGTGCCCGCGCTCTCCACGATGAGGCCGCCGCCCAGCACGCCGAGCCGCTCCTTCACGAAATGCCGGGTCAGCCGCTCGGTGATGGGCGAGCGGCAGACGTTGCCGGTGCTGACGTGGAGGATGCGGAAGCTGTCGCGCGGCAGGCCGACGAACGTCGTCGTGATCTCCGCGGCGCGTTCCCCGTTGCCTATGCCACGCCCCGTCCCAGGGGCCGTCAATTCGCCACCTCGAGGTCGGGTACCACCTTGCGCAGATCCTCGGCCGACAACGCGCCCGCGCGCAGCAGCAGGGGCACCTCGCGGGTCACGTCGACGATGGACGACGGGACGTTGCCGGGGGTGGGGCCGCCGTCGAGGTAGACGGAGACGGAGTCGCCGAGCATCTGCTGGGCGGCGTCGCAGTCCTCCGGCGCCGGGTGGCCGGTGAGGTTGGCGGAGGAGACGGCCATGGGGCCGAACTCGGTGAGCAGTTCGATGGCGACGGGGTGCAGCGGCATGCGGACGGCGACCGTGCCGCGGGTGTCGCCGAGGTCCCACTGGAGGGACGGCTGGTGCTTGGCGACCAGCGTCAGGGCGCCCGGCCAGAAGGCGTCGACCAGCTCCCAGGCCAGCTCGGAGAAGTCGGTGACCAGGCCGTGCAGGGTGTTCGGGGAGCCGATGAGGACGGGCGTGGGCATGTTGCGGCCCCGGCCCTTGGCGTCCAGCAGGTCGGCGACGGCCTCCGAGGAGAACGCGTCGGCGCCGATGCCGTACACCGTGTCCGTCGGCAGCACCACGAGCTCGCCACGGCGGACGGCGGACGCGGCCTCGCGCAGACCGGTCACACGGTCGGTCGCGTCGTTGGTGTCGTATCGCCGTGCCATCAGCGGGCCTCCTCGTACACGTACTGCGGGGTCGAAGTCGGGGTGGTGCTCACGGCAGCGCCTTGCGGGCCGTCGCGAAGCGGGGGCGGTTGTTGAGGTCGGGGTGGTCGGCCGCGTCGGCCCAGCCCCGCTCCTCGGTGAAGATCCACGGCACCTGGCCGCCCTGGGTGTCGGCGTGCTCGACGACGACCACGCCGCCGGGGCGCAGCAGGCGGTGCGCGGTGCGTTCCAGTCCGCGGATCAGGTCGAGGCCGTCCTCGCCGGAGAACAGGGCCAGCTGGGGATCGTGGTCGCGGGCCTCGGGAGCGACGTACTCCCACTCCGTGAGCGGGATGTACGGCGGGTTGGAGACGACCAGGTCGACCTGGCCGTCGAGGTCCGGGAAGGCCGTCAGGGCGTCACCCTGGCGCAGCTCGACCCTGGACCCCTCCATGTTCTTCCGCGTCCACTTGAGGGCGTCCTCGGACAGCTCCACGGCGTACACGCGCGAGCGCGGCACCTCCTGGGCGAGGGCGAGCGCGATGGCGCCCGAGCCGGTGCACAGGTCGACGATGCAGGGCTCGACGACGTCCATGGCGCGCACGGCGTCTATGGCCCAGCCGACGACCGACTCGGTCTCGGGGCGGGGCACGAAGACGCCGGGGCCGACCTGGAGCTCCAGGTAGCGGAAGTAGGCGCGGCCGGTGATGTGCTGGAGCGGCTCGCGCGCCTCACGGCGGGCGACGACCTCCCAGTACCGGGCGTCGAAGTCCGCGTCCGGCACGGTGTGCAGCTCGCCCCGCTTGACGCCGTGCAGATACGCGGCGAGTTCCTCCGCGTCGGTGCGCGGCGAGGGCACGCCGGCGTCGGCCAGCCGCTGGGTGGCCTGGGCCACCTCCGCGAGCAGCACACTGCGGGGGTTCGGGGGTCGCCCCCCGTGAAGTTGCGCCACGCTGGTCCTCCGGGGCTGAGCTGTTCGTCCGGTATGGGCGTACGGATGCGGCTGCGAGGCCTAGGCGGCGGCGAGCTTGGCCGCCGAGTCCGCGTCGACGCAGGCCTGGATCACCGGGTCGAGGTCGCCGTCCAGGACCTGGTCCAGGTTGTACGCCTTGAAGCCGACGCGATGGTCCGAGATGCGGTTCTCCGGGTAGTTGTACGTACGGATCTTCTCGGAGCGGTCGACGGTGCGGACCTGGCTGCGCCGGGCGTCCGCGGCCTCCTTCTCCGCCTCCTCCTGTGCCGCCGCGAGCAGCCTGGAGCGCAGGATACGCATCGCCTGCTCCTTGTTCTGCAGCTGACTCTTCTCGTTCTGGCAGGAGGCGACGACTCCGGTCGGAATGTGCGTGATGCGCACCGCGGAGTCGGTGGTGTTGACGGACTGGCCGCCGGGTCCGGAGGACCGGTAGACGTCGATGCGCAGGTCGTTGGGGTTGATCTCGACGTCGATCTCCTCGGCCTCGGGCGTGACGAGCACGCCGGCCGCGGAGGTGTGGATACGGCCCTGGGACTCGGTCGCGGGCACCCGCTGCACGCGGTGCACCCCGCCCTCGTACTTCAGCCGCGCCCAGACGCCCTGTCCGGGCTCAGTGGCGCCCTGGCCGCCCTTGGTCTTCACGGCGACCTGGACGTCCTTGTAGCCGCCCAGCTCGGACTCGGTGGAGTCGATGATCTCGGTCTTCCAGCCGACCCGCTCGGCGTAGCGCAGGTACATGCGCAGCAGGTCCCCGGCGAAGAGCGCCGACTCGTCGCCGCCCGCGCCCGCCTTGACCTCGAGGATGACGTCCTTGTCGTCGCTGGGGTCGCGCGGGACGAGCAGGAGGCGGAGCTTCTCGGTGAGCTCGTCGCGCTGCTTGTCCAGTTCCTTGACCTCGGCGGCGAAGTCCGGGTCGTCGGCGGCCAGCTCGCGCGCGGTCTCCATGTCGTCGCCCGTCTGCTTCCAGGAGCGGTACGTGGCGACGATCGGGGTGAGCTCGGCGTATCGCTTGTTCAGCTTGCGCGCGTTGGCCTGGTCGGAGTGGACCGACGGGTCGGCGAGCTTCTTCTCCAGGTCGGCGTGCTCGGCGACGAGTTCCTCGACGGCCTCGAACATCTTGGGCTCCTGCTACTGCTTGGGAAGGGGAAGGCGGCGGGCGACCAAAAACGCCGGTCCCGGCGCTCCCCCGGCTGGGGGCGCGGCCGTGGACCGGCGATTGGGGGCTCGCTACTTCTTGGAGCCGGCGGAAGCCTTGCCGAAGCGGGCCTCGAAGCGGGCCACGCGGCCACCGGTGTCGAGGATCTTCTGCTTGCCCGTGTAGAACGGGTGGCACTCGGAGCAGACCTCGGCCCGGATGGTGCCGGACTCGATGGTGCTGCGGGTGGTGAACGACGCGCCACAGGTGCAGCTGACCTGCGTCTCGACGTACTCGGGGTGGATGTCGCGCTTCAAGGTGTCTCCTACTGTTCCGGGAGGGCGCCGGGTCGCTGCCGCGGGATGCGGGAGCGTGAACCGGGGCCGACGTACCAGTCTGCCAGGACTGGGGTCTACTCCCAAAACCGGGGGCCGCCGTCATCTATTCCGCGGCGTTCACGACGCCCTTGGCCCCGCCGGTCGCCGTACCCTCGGTGGCGCTCCCGGGGATCGGCTCGTCGTTCTTCAGTGCCTTCCAGACCTGGTCCGCCTTGGCCTCCTCCAGCAGGACCCGGTTGGGGTCCGCCGGGTCGTACACGACCGGCAAGGTGACCATGTTCATGTTGGCCGCGCCGATGCCCTTGAGGCCGCTCGCGAAGGACATCAGGGAGTTCACCGAGCCGAGGTCGGAGTCGGTGGTGATGGTCTTGGTGGCGGTGTCGGCGACGTCGTACAGCTTCTTGGGGTTGCCGAGCAGGCCGATGTCCTTGACCTGGTCGACCAGGGCCTTGACGAAGGCCTGCTGGAGCTGGATGCGGCCGAGGTCGGAGCCGTCGCCGACGCCGTGCCGGGTGCGGACCAGGCCGAGGGCCTGCTCGCCGTCGAGCGTGTGGGTGCCGGCCGGCAGGTCGAGGTGGCTGTCGGGGTCCTTGATCGCCTCGGTGGTGGTGACGTCGACGCCGCCGAGGTCGTCGATGAGCCGCTGGAAGCCGCTGAAATCGACCTCCAGGTAGTGGTCCATGCGCAGGCCGCTGATCGACTCGACGGTCTTCACGGCGCAGGCGCCGCCGCCGGTGGCGTAGGCGGAGTTGAACATCACGTCGTCGGCGGCGGGGTGCTCGCCGCCGTCGGTGTCGGTGCACTCGGGGCGGTCGATGAGGGTGTCGCGCGGGATGGAGACGACGCTGGCCTTCTTGTGGCCCTGGTAGACGTGCACGATCATCGCCGTGTCGGAGCGGGCGGTGCCGTCGTCGGCGCCGCCGCCGAGCTTCTTGTTGCCTCCGGAGCGGGTGTCCGAGCCCAGGACGAGGATGTTCTCGGAGCCGTTGTCGGCCTTCTCGGGCCGGTCGGCCCCGAGGACCTGGTCGATGTCGACGCTCGTGAGGTTGCCGTTGAGCTTGAAGAACAGGACTCCGGCTCCGGTGCCGCCCAGGACGACGATGCCCGCGGCGCTCCAGGCCGCGACGAGCAGTGCCTTGCGCCGCTTGGCGCGGGGCCTGCGGCGGCGGCCCTTGCCCCGGCGGCGGGAGTCGGCGGTGCGGGACTCCCCGGGGCCGGGTATCGCGGGATCCGGCGTGCTCTCGGCGGACATGTGCTCCTCGGGTGTTCGTCCGGTCGGTTACCCCCTGCGCTCAGGGTCGGGTCGGTCGGCTCCGGCGGATTTCCGCCGGTACCTCACCATCGTCCCTCCGTAGCTGAGACGGCGGAACTCGGGACAGGGTTGCACAACGGTCTGTGGCGGCCGGGTGGGGAAATGGTCACGGAACGTACTCGGCGTGGGCGTACTCGCGGCCTTGACCTGGGTGTCCGCGGGCACGCGCCCGAGTACCCACGGACCGGGGCGGCACCGGCTCATGTGGTGAAGATCGCAACGCGCGGGGCCGCCCCCTGGACGGAGGCGGCCCCTGGCACGGAATCGGGCGGTCCCGGCGGGATCAGCCGAAGAGGTTGAACGCCCCCCAGCCGCCGCCGACCCTGCTGCGGGTCTGGAACGTCGCCGAACCCGTCCCACCGGTGCCCTTGTACATCCACAGCACCCCGGACTTGTCCCGGGCCAGCAGGTCGGGCCTGCCGTCGCCGGTGACGTCACCGGCGGTGGCGAAGGCGTTGTACACGGACCAGCCGCCGCCGACCCTGCTCCGGGCGCCGAGCGCCGGGGAGGCCTTGCCGGTGCCCGGGTACAGCCACAGAACACCGGAGCCGTCCCGCGCCAGCAGGTCGGACCTGCCGTCGCGGTTGTAGTCGCCCTTGCCGGTGATCGTGTACGCGGACCAGCCGCCGCCGATCCGGACGCGGGTGCCGAAGAGCCCGTTGCCCTTGCCCGGGTAGAGCCACAGGACGCCGTACTTGTCCTTGGCGACCAGGTCGGGCAGGGCGTCACCGGACAGGTCGCCCGGGACGCGGATGTCCTTCATGACGTTCCAGCCGCCGCCGACCCGGATCGACTCGTAGCGGTCGTCGCCGTTGAACGCGAAGGTGTACAGCACGCCGTCCGGGGTGCGGTACAGGTAGTCCTGGTAGAAGTCGCGGTCCAGGTCGGCCTGGCGCACCAGGCTCAGCCCGCTCCAGTCGCCCAGCTCGACGCGACCGCCCAGGTAGGGCCACCGGTTGCCGAGCGAGTAGTACTCGTAGGCCTTGCCACCGGGCGTGCGGACGAAGAGGTCCGCGAGACCGTCGAAGTCGAGGTCGGTGTCGTCGACGCGCGCGTTGACCTCGCCGACGTAGGAGCGGGTCTTGGCGTAGACGCCGTAGGCACCCGACGCGACGCAGTCCTTGACGCCCCAGGACACGACCCCGGCGATCCGGCCGTTGACCACCAGCGGGCCGCCGGAGTCCCCGTTGCACGGGGAGACCGTGCCGGCGTCCTGTCCGGCGGCCGGGTTGCCGGCGCAGGCCATCTGGCCGGCCACGAAGTCGGAGCCCCAGTACGAGGTGCAGGTGGCGTCCGACCGCATCGGCACGGTCGCCTTCTTCAGCATCGGCGAGATGTCCTGGCTGGTGGAGCTGGTGCGCCCCCAGCCGTACACCGTCGCCGGGGTGCCGTTGGCGTAGGAGGCGGTGTCGCCGCTCGACGTCGGCCGGAGCGTCTTGTACGGCAGCGCCTCGGTCAGCGTCAGCACCGCGAGGTCGCCGCCCGCGATGGTGCTCGGCTTGTACGTGGGGTTGACCCACTGGCGCCACACGCCGGCGACCCGGCCGCCGTGCAGGTCGTTGCCCTCCGGCAGCTTGGCCGTGCCGGCGACGATCACTCCGTTCGCCGCCCAGTCCAGGCCGTACACGCAGTGCGCGGCGGTGAGGACCTTCGCCGGGGCCACCAGGGTGCCGCCGCAGAAGTAGCCCTCGTCGTCGGCGGTGCCCGTGGTGCCCTTGTCGTCGTAGTAGTGCAGCTGCACCATCCACGGCGCCTCGGAGATGGTCGCGTCCTTGCCGCCGATGATCTTCGGGTCGACGGTGCGGGACGGGTCCTCGGCGCTCGGCGTGGGCTTCGGCTGCCCGGGAGCGGTGGCGGTGTCGCCCTCCAGCGCGGCCCCGGAGCCCTGGATCCGCCGCAGCAGCTCGGCGCGGGAGGGCGCGGGCTGCTCGGTGACGGTCGGCTGGGGCGGGGCCGGGGTCGTGCCGGTCGCCTGGGCGGGGGCGGCCGCGAGGACCGCGCCCGACAGGGCGAGTGCGGCCGTGGCCGCGGGAAAAGCCAGGCGGGCTCTTCGAGGAGTGGATGTCACTCAGGTCTCCTGTCGATGTGGCTGCTCGCAGGAGAGAAGAGCCGTCGGGCGCAGGCCCGTGAAGGCAGCACGAATCGCCCCGTGGGCGCATCCGAAAATACGTTCCCCCCCACCGCAGTGCGCTGATCCTACAAGGCGGAAGTCCCGCCCCGTCACCTGTGTGACGGGGCGGGACTTCGGTCCGCGCCGGAGTGGGGCGGCTGCGACTCAGTCGCCGTTGCCGGGCGCCGGAGTCGTCTTCTGGATCTGCATCAGGAACTCGGCGTTCGACTTGGTCTGCTTCATCTTGTCGAGGAGCAGCTCGATCGCCTGCTGCTGGTCGAGGGCGTGCAGCACCCGGCGCAGCTTCCAGGTGATGGCGAGCTCGTCGCTGCCGAGCAGGATCTCTTCCTTGCGGGTGCCGGACGCGTCGACGTCCACCGCCGGGAAGATGCGCTTGTCGGCGAGCTTCCGGTCGAGCTTGAGCTCGGCGTTGCCGGTGCCCTTGAACTCCTCGAAGATGACCTCGTCCATGCGGGACCCGGTGTCCACCAGGGCGGTGGCGAGGATGGTCAGCGAGCCGCCGTCCTCGATGTTGCGGGCCGCACCGAAGAAGCGCTTCGGCGGGTACAGGGCGGTCGAGTCGACACCACCGGACAGGATGCGGCCGGAGGCCGGGGCGGCGAGGTTGTACGCACGGCCCAGACGGGTGATCGAGTCGAGCAGGACGACCACGTCGTGACCCAGCTCCACCAGGCGCTTGGCGCGCTCGATGGCCAGCTCGGCGACCGTGGTGTGGTCCTCGGCCGGACGGTCGAAGGTCGAGGAGATGACCTCGCCCTTCACCGACCGCTGCATGTCGGTGACCTCTTCCGGACGCTCGTCGACCAGGACGACCATCAGGTGGCACTCGGGGTTGTTGTGCGTGATCGCGTTGGCGATCGCCTGCATGATCATGGTCTTGCCGGTCTTCGGCGGGGCCACGATCAGACCGCGCTGCCCCTTACCGATGGGCGCGACGAGGTCGATGATGCGGGTGGTGAGGACGCCGGGGTCCGTCTCCAGGCGGAGGCGGTCCTGCGGGTACAGCGGCGTGAGCTTGTTGAACTCCGGCCGTCCGCGGCCGTGTTCGGGCGCCATGCCGTTGACGGAGTCCAGGCGCACCAGCGCGTTGAACTTCTCGCGGCGCTCGCCCTCCTTGGGCTGGCGCACGGCACCGGTGAGGTGGTCGCCCTTGCGCAGGCCGTTCTTGCGGACCTGGGCGAGGGAGACGTACACGTCGTTGGGACCGGGCAGGTAGCCGGAGGTCCGGATGAACGCGTAGTTGTCGAGGATGTCGAGGATGCCGGCGACCGGGATGAGGACGTCGTCCTCGTTGATCTGCGGCTCCTGCTGGATGTCGTCGCGCCCACGGCGACCACGGCGGTCCCGGTAGCGGCCGCGACGGCCGCGACGGCCGCCCTCGAAATCGTCGTCGTCCTGCTGCTGACGGTCCTGCCCGCCGCCCTGCTGCCGGCGCTGCTGACCGCCGCCCTGGTTCTGCTGGTCGTCGCCCTTGCCCCGGCGGTCGCGGTCGCGGCCGCGGTCGCCGCGGTCACGGTCACCACCACGGTCACGGTCGCGGTCGCCGCGGTCACGACGGTCGCGGCGGCGGCCCTCGCCGCCCTCACCGTCGGAACGGGCGTCGCCCTGGCCCTGCTGGTGGCCCTGCGACTGCTGCTGGGCGGAGGAATCGGCCTTCGGCTCACTCTTCGTCTCGACGGCCACCGTCTCGGTGGCGGCGGACGGGCTGCCCGCGTCGGCGGTGGCCCGGCGACGACGGCGCTCGGAGGGGGCGTCGTCGGCGGGAGCGCCGGCCTGGTCGGCCGAGGGCGCGACCTTGGGCGACGGCTGGCCGGGGATGTCGATCTGCTGCTGGGCGGCGGCCTTGTCGGCGGCCGTCTTGTCGGCCTTCTTCTCGGCCTTGCCGGCCTTCTCCGCCTTCTCGGCGGGGGCCTCGTCGCCCGTACGGGACCGGGAGGTGCTGCGGCGCTTCGGCTTGGTCTCGCCGGCGGCGTCCGCAGCGGCGGGCGCGGCCTTGGCGGGGGCTCCGCCCCCGGCCTGCGCCTCCTTGATGACCTCGATCAGCTGGCTCTTGCGCATCCGCGCGGTGCCCCTGATGCCGAGGCCGGATGCGACCTGCTGCAGCTCGGCCAGCACCATGCCCTCGAGGCCGGTACCGCGGCGCCGCCGGGAGCCGGCACCGGCGGCAGGCGCGGAGGCGTCCGTGGAGGGCGCGGCAGCGGTCTCCTCGACACGTGCGCCCATCAGATCGGTGGTGTCGCTCACGAAGGGTCCTTCCCTGGAGCGGACGTCGGCCTGTCTGGCTCGGCGACCGGTTGTGCTGTCCGGCATCGGTCCTTGCTGTGTGAACCGTGCCGGGGCGGTGGTCCGCCTGAACGGCGGAAGAGATATCTGGTGATGGCGCTTCCCCTAGCCGTGGCACCCAGTGTCTGTGTCATGCGGCGTGGTCGCACCGGCTCCGAAACGTGCCCGGCGGGCCGCTCAGTGTCCGTGTCGGCCGTACAGATCTACTGATCACGTACGACATCCAGCACACAATGCGGCTTGGGGGGCTCCCGGAAGAATGTCTGTCCCGGACGGGGACACGAGGCACCTCGCCATGGTGGGGTCGGGTGCAGACTTGAGATTAACACTACCGGATCCAACAAACATTCCCCCTCTCGAAATCCGGCAACCGTCCGCGTCTAAATGTCGCCGGTGGTTGCCAGCGGCAGGACGCTCGCGCCCTGCTGGTCCAGGCTGAGCCGGTTGGCCGCCCAGTCCGTCCCGGCCAGCGCCTCGACCTTGTCGGCCGTGTCGGCGTCGGCCAGTGCCATCACCGTGGGCCCGGCTCCCGAGATCACCGCGGGGATGCCGTCGCCGCGCAGCCGTTCCACCAGTGCCGCGCTCTCCGGCATGGCCGGGGCGCGGTACTCCTGGTGCAGGCGGTCCTCGGTGGCCGGCAGCAGCAGCTCGGGGCGCCTGGTGAGCGCCTCGACGAGCAGTGCGGCGCGGCCGGCGTTGGCGGCGGCGTCGACGTGCGGGACGCTGCGCGGGAGCAGTCCTCGCGCGGTCTGCGTCAGTACCGGTTTCCCGGGCACGAAAACCACCGGAACGATGGAATCGGAGGGCTCCATCCTGATCGCCCGGGCGGCGCCCGACTCCATCCAGGACAGGGTGAAACCGCCGAGCAGACAGGCCGCCACGTTGTCCGGGTGGCCCTCGATCTCGGTGGCGAGGTCGAGCAGCGCGGCGTCGTCGAGGCGGGCCTCGCCGCCTATGGTCACCGCGCGTGCGGCGACGATGCCGGCGCAGATGGCGGCGGAGGAGGAGCCGAGGCCGCGGCCGTGCGGGATGCGGTTGGCGCAGACGATCTCCAGGCCGCGGGGCTGTCCGCCCAGGAGGTCGAAGGCGGTGCGCAGGGAGCGGACGAGGAGGTGTTTCTCGTCGCGCGGCAGCGTCTCGCTGCCCTCGCCCGCGATGTCGATGTGCAGCCCTGAGTCGGCCACCCGGACGACCACGTCGTCGTACAAGCCCAGCGCGAGCCCGAGGGCGTCGAAGCCCGGGCCGAGATTGGCGCTGGTGGCGGGGACGCGCACCCGGACGGCGGCGGCGCGGAACGCTGGACCGGCCATCGCTTGATGACTCTCCTTGAGCTGCGTGGGTTTTTGTCGAATGACATTCGACGACTGACATCCGATGACGTACGGAACCCTCGGTGGCCGCCGCTGCCGGCGCGGCTGAGCGGCATATGCGGCAGGCGGGTTCGGGTACAGCCTATCGAAGGAAGGTTCTGTGGCGACATAGGGCGCACAGGAGGCGCACGATGCGTGTCGTAAGCCCCCTGTGCACCCCCCATAAATGACTTTCCCGGCTGGACGTCGCTTACGCCCTCGTACGCCGGTGGGAGTGGCGCGGACTCAGATCAGTCCGAGCCGCTCGGCCGCCGTCGCCGCGTCGACCGGGACGGTGACCGGCTGCGGGGCGCCGGCGACGGCCCAGTCGGGGTCCTTCAGTCCGTTGCCGGTGACGGTGCACACGATCCGCTGCCCCGGGTCGACCTTGCCCTGCTCGGCGGCCTTCAGCAGACCGGCCACCGACGCGGCGGACGCGGGCTCCACGAAGACGCCCTCCTGGGAGGCCAACAGCCGGTAGGCGCGCAGGATCTCACGGTCCGTCACCTCGTCGATGGCGCCGCCGGACTCGTCCCGCGCGGCGAGCGCGAAGTCCCACGAGGCGGGGTTGCCGATGCGGATGGCGGTGGCGATGGTCGACGGGTCCTTGACGACCTCGCCGCGCACGATCGGGGCGCTGCCGGAGGCCTGGAACCCCCACATGCGCGGCGCCTTCGTGCTGACCTTGTCGGCGGCGTACTCCCTGTAGCCCTTCCAGTACGCGGTGATGTTGCCCGCGTTGCCGACCGGCAGGACGTGGATGTCGGGCGCGTCGCCGAGCATGTCCACGATCTCGAACGCGGCCGTCTTCTGCCCCTCGATACGCACCGGGTTGACCGAATTGACCAGCGCCACGGGGTAGTTGTCGCTGAGCGCGCGGGCGAGCGTGAGGCAGTCGTCGAAGTTGCCGTCGACCTGGAGGATCTTCGCGCCGTGCACGAGGGCCTGGCCCATCTTGCCCAGCGCGATCTTGCCCTGCGGCACGAGGACGGCGGAGACCATCCCGGCCCGCACCCCGTACGCGGCGGCACTCGCGGACGTGTTGCCCGTGGACGCGCAGATGACGGCCTGCGCACCCTCCTCCTTGGCCTTGCTGATGGCCATGGTCATGCCGCGGTCCTTGAAGGACCCGGTCGGGTTCGCACCCTCCACCTTGAGGTGGACCTCGCAGCCCGTGCGCTCGGAGAGCACCTGCGCGGGCACGAGCGGCGTGCCGCCCTCGCGGAGCGTCACGACGGGCGTGCTGTCGGAGACGGGCAGCCTGTCCCGGTACTCCTCGATGATTCCGCGCCACTGGTGGGTCATTGCTGGTTACTCTCCTTCAACCCGCATGATGCTGGCGACACCCCGCACGGTGTCGAGCTTGCGCAGCGCCTCGACCGTACCGCCGAGGGCGGCGTCGGACGCGCGGTGGGTGACGACGACGAGGGAGGCCTCGCCGTCCTTGCCGGACTGCCGCACGGTGTCGATGGAGACACCGTGCTCCGCGAACACGGTCGCGACCTGGGCGAGCACGCCCGGTTTGTCGGCCACGTCGAGGCTGATGTGGTAGCGCGTGACGACGTCGCCCATCGGCGAGACGGGCAGCGCCGCGTACGCGGACTCGCCGGGTCCGGTCGCGCCGCCGATCCGGTTGCGGCAGACGGCGACGAGGTCGCCGAGCACGGCGGACGCGGTCGGCGAGCCGCCGGCGCCGGGCCCGTAGAACATGAGCTGCCCGGCGGCGTCGGACTCGACGAAGACCGCGTTGTAGGCCCCGCGCACGTTCGCCAGCGGGTGGCTGAGCGGGATCATCGCGGGGTGCACGCGCGCGGTGACCGACGCGCCGTCCGCGGCCCGCTCGCAGATGGCGAGGAGCTTGATGGTGCAGCCCATCTCCTTGGCGGAGGCGAAGTCGGCGGCGGTGACCTCGGTCATGCCCTCGCGGTACACGTCGTCGAGGCGCACGCGCGTGTGGAAGGCGATCCCGGCGAGGATGGCGGCCTTGGCGGCGGCGTCGAACCCTTCGACGTCGGCGGTCGGGTCGGCCTCCGCGTACCCGAGGGCGGTGGCCTCGTCGAGCGCTTCCTGGTAGCCGGCACCGGTGGTGTCCATGGCGTCGAGGATGAAGTTGGTCGTCCCGTTGACGATGCCGAGCACCCGGTTGACCTTGTCGCCGGCGAGGGACTCGCGCAGCGGCCGGATCAGCGGAATGGCGCCGGCCACGGCGGCCTCGTAGTACAGGTCCTTGCCGTTCGCGTCCGCCGCGGCGTGCAGCGCGGCGCCGTCCTGGGCGAGGAGCGCCTTGTTCGCGGAGACGACGGAGGCGCCGTGCTCGAAGGCGGTGGTGATGAGGGTCCGGGCGGGCTCGATACCGCCGATGACCTCGACCACGACGTCGATGTCCCCGCGTTTGACCAGGGCGGTGGCGTCGGTGGTCACGAGGTCGGGATCGATCCCCTCCCGCACCCGGTCGGGCCGCCGTACGGCCACGCCCGCGAGCTCCACCGGGGCCCCGATCCGGGCGGCGAGGTCGTCGGCGTGCGTCGTCATGATGCGCGCCACCTCTGAGCCGACCACTCCACAGCCCAGCAGCGCCACCTTCAGCGGACGCGTACGCATCATCCGACCTCGTTTCCTCATACCGTCTACGGTTGGACCAGTCTCACGCACCGGACGGGATTTTCTGCCTTTCGTCCGGATCGTGAGACGTTTATTTCATTTCCGCAGGGCCGGAAGACGAAAGATCTTGCGTCCCCGGGACGGACGTCCGGTGACCGCCATGGCCGCCGCCGGGCCTCGCCCCCGCCGCCCCCGACCCCGACCCCGACCCCGACCTCATCCGACGTCGAGACGCAGCAGATCCTCCTCGGTCTCCCGCCGCACGATGACCCGCGCCTCGCCGTCCCGTACGGCGACGACGGGCGGACGCGGCACGTGGTTGTAGTTGCTGGCCATGGAACGGCAGTACGCCCCGGTCGCCGGTACGGCGATGAGGTCACCGGGCGCCAGGTCGCCCGGCAGGAAGGCGTCCTTGACCACGATGTCCCCGCTCTCGCAGTGCTTGCCGACGACGCGTACGAGCATGGACTCGGCGTCGGAGGCGCGGGAGACGAGGGCGACGCTGTACTCGGCGTCGTACAGCGCGGTGCGGATGTTGTCCGACATGCCGCCGTCGACGGAGACGTACGTACGCAGCCCGTCGAGCGGCTTGACGGTGCCGACCTCGTAGAGCGTGAAGGCGGTGGGCCCGGCGATGGCGCGCCCCGGCTCGACGGAGATGCGAGGCGTACGCAGCCGCGCGCCCTCGCACTCCCGCGTCACGATCTCGGTCAGCGCCTTGGCGATCTCGTGCGGCTCACGGGGGTCGTCGTCACTCGTGTACGCGATCCCGAGCCCGCCGCCGAGGTCGATCTCGGGCAGCTCGACGCCGTGCTCGTCGCGGATGTCCTTGAGGAGCCCGACCACCCGGTGGGCGGCGACCTCGAACCCCGACATGTCGAAGATCTGCGAGCCGATGTGCGAGTGGATCCCGATGACCTCGAGCCCGTCCAGCCGGAGCGCCCGCCGCACGGCCTCCGCCGCCTGCCCGCCGGCCAGCGGAATCCCGAACTTCTGGTCCTCGTGAGCCGTGGCGATGAACTCGTGCGTGTGCGCCTCGACCCCGACGGTGATCCGGATCTGCACGCGCTGCCGGGTGCCCAGCGACTGGGCGATGTGGGCGACCCGCACGATCTCCTGGAAGGAGTCGAGCACGATCCGCCCGACCCCGGCGCGCACGGCCCGCTCGATCTCCTCCGGCGACTTGTTGTTGCCGTGGAAGGCGATGCGGTCGGCGGGCATCCCGGCGGAGAGCGCGGTGGCCAGCTCGCCCCCCGAGCACACGTCGAGGTTCAGCCCCTCCTCGTCCAGCCACCGCACGACCGCGCGCGACAGGAAGGCCTTGCCCGCGTAGAAGACGTCGGCATCCGCCCCGAAGGCGGTACGCCAGGCCCGCGCCCGGGCCCGGAAGTCGGCCTCGTCGAGGACGTACGCGGGGGTGCCGTACTCCTCGGCGAGCCGCGTGACGGCCATCCCGCCGACGGTGACGACTCCGTCGGCGTCCCGCTCGACGGTCTGGGCCCAGACCTTGGGGTCGAGGGCGTTGAGGTCGGCGGGCGGGGCGGAGTAGTGCCCCTCGGGGAGGACGTCGGCGTGACGGGGCCCGGCGGGGTGTGCGGAACGGCTCATGGCGTCTTCTGTGCTCTCTCAGAGGTGGTCGGGTGCGTCGATACCGAGGAGGGACAGGCCGCCGGCCAGCACCGCCCCGACGGCTTCGGCGAGGGCCAGCCGGGCACGGTGGGCGGCCGAGGGTTTCTCCCCGCCACGCGGCAGCACGGTCGGCAGGAAGGGCAGCGCGGCGTCGGCGACGGTGACGAGGTGCCGGGCGAGCCGGTCGGGGGCGCGGTGCTCCGCCGCGGCGGCGAGGACGCGGGGGTGGTCGGCGAGGGCGACGAGAAGATCCCGCACCGTGCCGTCCTGCGCCGTGCCGTGCTGCGCTGCACTGTCCTGCGCCGTGCCGTTTCGCGCCGTGCCGGACACGGGACCGGGTTCGGGGACGAAGCCGAGATCGGCGGCGTTGCGCGAGAGGGCGCGGGCGCGGGCGTGGGCGTACCGCACGCGGAAGAGCGGATTGCCCTCACGCTGGACGAGGTGCTCGTCGCCGATCCGGGGCCGATCGTGGGCGGCTGGGTGCAGCAGCGCCCAGCGACCGGCGTCGCGACCGAGAGGCAGCGGGTCGGCAGGGGCGGGTACGGGCCGGACGTCGACCGGCAGCTCCGCGGGCGCCGGACCGGCCGCGTCGACGCGTACGCCGAGGATGGCGGCCCACTCGGGCTCGGGCGGAGCGACACAGCTGGTGCGGACGAGGGCACCCTGCGAGCGCAGGATGCGCGCGGCGGCCTCGGCGACGACGACCGCACGAAGGTCGTGGGGGCAGTGCAGCCGCACGACACGGCCGCTCCCTGCTCCGAGCCCGTCGGCGTACCCGTACCGGGGCCCGTGCCGCAGGATCTCCGCGACGAGGTCGGCGGGCGCGGTGCCGTGGAGGCTGATGTTGAGGAACCCCGGCCCGGTGAGGACGACGTCCGTGATGCCGTCGGCATCCACCAGATACGGCCGCAGCACCTCGGCGACCCGGCGGGGCGGCTGCCCGGCCGGCCGGGCGAGCTGGAGGGCGATGCCGGTGGCGTAGTCCCCGCACCCTCCGGGCCCCGGCGGAGCGACCACGGCCCGCGCCGGAACGGTCACCTTCAGCTCACCCGCGTCGACAGCGCGACGCACCGCGTGCAGCACGGTGCGGGAGAGCTCTACGGGGGTCACGGGTCAAGCGTATGGGAGGAGGGGGGTGGGTAGGCGAACCGGTTTGTGGCAGTCCCGGGATATGGACGGAAACCGCGCGGGCGCGGGCCCACAAGGCGGACCACTCACGTGGTGGCGTCTCGTGCCGACCTCGCACCGACCACCCGGCCGACTATGCCTGAGCAGGCGATTCGCTCTCCCCGGCGAACCCGAGGACGCCGGGCCGGAAAGCCGAGGCCGACCCCGCCCCCTCGCTCCCCCCACCGACTCCGCCGTCCCTCCGCTCGACCAACTGCCGCACGAGGCCGACGAGCTCGGCGGGCTCGAAGGGCTTGGAGAGGAAGGCGTCGACCCCGGCAGCGAACCCGGCATCGACCTCGTACTGCGTACAGGCACTGACGATGGCGAGCGGAAGGTCCCGGGTACGCGGGTCGGCACGCAGCCGGGCGGCGGTTCTGAGCCCGTCCAGCCGGGGCATGACCACATCCAGCGTGACGACGTCGGGCCGCGCCTGATGGACGACATCAAGACACTCGGCACCATCGGCCGCGGTCACGACCTCGAAGCCCTCCAGCTCGAGATTGACCCTGATCAGCTGCCGGATGACCTTGTTGTCGTCCACAACAAGAACCCGGCCAGACGCCCTAGGCACAACTCGAGAGTAGGTCCGGACCGGCCACCGCGTCCGGGTTTTCCCCACTTCCACCCCGTGCGGGGGACAACGCCCCCTCGGCCGAGGGCCCGGGAGGCGGCACGACCCGCGAAAACCCGTTCATGACCACTCCGGGGGAGCTGGTAGTGTTCTACCCGTCGCCGCGAGCAACACCGACCGCGACCGACACGCCCCCGTAGCTCAGGGGATAGAGCAACGGCCTCCGGAGCCGTGTGCGCAGGTTCGAATCCTGCCGGGGGCACACTGTGCAAGTGTGCCCGAGACCCCGTCACCAGCGGAAACGCTGAGAACGGGGTCTTCGCGTATGTGCAGGCAGACGCGGCCGGAAGCAGTCGTTGGTCAGTGATCACGTTGTAATGGCGTGTTGATCTTGGAGTGCTTCGCAGCAGGTCAGCGGGTCTGCCGCAGGCTCTCGGAATGGCTCTGCGGACAGGCGGAAACCCCGGATCTCTCCGGGGCTTCCGTGGGTTGATTGTGTCGCGCGTCGGCTCCAGGCGTCCCTAGGCGTCGTCCTCCCCGAGCCCTTGCATGATCCGGTCGTTCATCTCTTGCTCCTGGCCGTCGATGCACTTGGCGTAGATCTTCAGGAGGACGTCCACCGAGTGGCCCGCGCGAGCGGCGACCTCCGGTGCCGGCACTCCCGAGTTGAGCCACTGGGAGACGCCCGCGTGTCGGAGGTCGTACGGTCGGAATGCCATGACCGAGGACACATGATGCGGGACGAGCGCCAGTTCACGGGCTTGCTTCCAGGCTCGCGAGTACGACGAGGCCGCGATCACGTTGCCCCGCTCACTGGCGAACAGCCGCCCGTCCTCCGCGGTACCGAACTCCTTCAGGTGGTCGCGGAGCAACCGCACGAGCGGCGGCGGAATCGGCACGATGCGTACCTCGCCCTGGGACCGCTGCTTCAGTCCGCGTCGGTCATGCGCCTCGCCCGAGTCGGTCCAAGCCTTACCGGCCGTGGGACGTGTCTCCGCCAGTTCGATGCGGCCCCAGCCTTTCACCGGCAGCGTGCAGTCGGAGCGGCGAAGGCCGAGCGCCTCGCCCGGCCGCATGGCCGCGTAGTACAGGCGCCCGAAGAAGGCCCGCAGGCGTCGACCGCTCGCCCGCTCGTAGCCGCCCACGTAGGTGAGCGCGGTCAGCAGTTCCCGAGCCTGCCGCGGGTTCACCACCACTCGGCGGTCAACCTCCGCACCGCATTCTCTACGTCATCAAGGCGGCTCGCTCCGCTCGCCGCGCGCTCCCCGGCTCACCGCCGGGGCCTGACGATCCTGCCTTCGGCCCGCTCTGGCCCCGGCTACGCCGGTCGCGCGGCTGGAGCGAGCACCATGGTGGGGAAGAAGTCCGCTGTGGCGGGGGCGGTCAGCTCCACGGCTTTAGCCACCTCCCCGGTTCGGGTCCCGCGTCGAGCAAGACCAGGGGGCCACTCGTTCAAATTGCGGGCAGGATCACAGCCTGCCCGAGTTGCCGACCAGCGTACGGCCCCCTGATCATGCTCGACCCCAAACCGGGCAGGCCACCGGCCAAAGCCGCTCCGCCGACCTTGTCGGAACCGCCAGCGTGAACAACGGCCTTGGCTATAGCCTTACGCCATGTCGTCGCCTAACCTTCGCGTTGCTCATGTGTTCGTGGCCGGCGGGCTTCCCACGATCACGTACAACCCTCGGTCCACAAGGAACCTTGAAGAGGAACTGCGGGACTACCTTGACGAGGGTTTCAAGATCCTTTCCGTGTCCGGGCCAACCAAAACTGGAAAGACAGTGCTGGTTCGCAACGTGATACCTGAGTCGGATGCGTTCTGGCTCTCCGGTGGATCGATCACGTCAATCAACGACTTCTGGGAAACGCTCGCAGATAAGCTCGACCTATTTACGGATGTCGAGCATTCGACTGACGTAAAGGATGAAGAGTGGAGGACGCGACAAGGCGGCTTCGGCTTGGGCGGACTGAAGGGAATGTTCGAACGTAAAGAAATTGTTGGCGATACCAAGGGGAGTAAATTTACCCGCTCTCGCCACGTTTCCAATCAGGTACGCGAGGCCATCAACGGCCTGCTGGAGCCGATCGTAATCGACGACTTCCACTACATTCCCCAAGAAGTGCAGCTAGAGATCGTCAGGGCAATTAAGGACCTCGTCTTTAACGGGCTTCGCGTCATTGTCATCGCAGTCCCCCACCGGGCCTACGACGTGGTTCGCGTTGAGAAGGAAATGACGGGGCGAGTACAACAGGTCGAGGTCGGATTCTGGTCCGAAGAAGAACTTCTCGGGATCGCTCGCCAGGGATTCGCCGCCCTAGACTTCAAGGACAAGGGTTTTGAACTCAGCGATCGCCTGGCGCGCGAAAGTTTCGCAAGCCCTCATTTGATGCAGGACTTCTGCCTCCAGCTATGCAAAAAGAATGGGTTTCGCGACAAACAAGATCACCCTGTTGAACTCGCAGCGCCCGAGTGGAACGAATTCTTCAGTCAGCGATCTTCAATGACTTCCAAGACAGCCTTTGACTTGCTTGCCAGAGGCCCACGGCAGCGAACCGACAGGCAAGCTCGGAAGCTCAAGAGTGGACTCGAAAAAGACATCTACGGAGTGATCCTAGAGGCGATCTCGCACACTGGCCCCAAGGTCGCACTCACATATGAAGAGATCCGGGCTGCCATTCGCGAAATCCTTGCAAGCGACATCCCTCAACGAGGCCAGGTGATTCGAGTCCTCGAAGCCATGTCGAAGATCGCCAAGAAAGACCTTGAGGGCGAACCTGTCGTCGACTTCGATAAGGAACTCGCCACCCTTTACATCTCCGACCCCTACTTCGCCTTCTTCCTGCGATGGGGGAGCCGCTAGCACGTGGGGAACGCTCAGCGGTTCCCCACGGCAGCCTTCTCGTACCGAGTAGCAGACCGCGCCTCCGTGTCACTGTCGACAGACATTGACGGTCAACGAGGCGATGAGGGAGTCACGCGGAGCGCCCCGGGCACGGCTGGTCAGCGGTCCATTGGGTACTGGAAAGCTGGTGATTCCCAAGCTGATGTCACCCATCGGTCTGCCGTTCGTCCGGGCTGCGGCGCTGGGGCGCCGGTCCCAGCCGAGCGGCAGACCGACCATGTGGTTCGGATAGCGATGGGCCCCATACGGCACCAGTCGTAGAAGATTGCCGTATAGGGCCCAGAACTGTTAATCGCGGGAGCACGCTCAGACCACGGTCAACTATGTTCAGGGAGCGGATCAGGCCGCAGGTGTCTCCCGGCGAGTGGTCGGAGGCGTTCCGGCACCCACGCCACGCAACTCTGCTTGCAGTCCTGCCGCGATCAGGCCCGCGAGCAATTCGGCCGCTTCAGGCCGGACGGTCCCGAGGTGCACCAGTCCGTCACCGGCGACGTTCACGTCCGCCACCAGGCCGGGGAAGTCGGAGTCGAGCCCGAGGAGCACAAGCTGATCGGCCAGGGCGCCGGCACCTCGCCGGGCTGTGTTCCAACCGCGGACGTAGGGCACGTCAGGAGCTAAGTTCTCCGCTCGCTTGGCCACCACTCCTCGCCGATCGGTCATCGTGTCAGTTCCTTTCCTTGGGTTCTTGGACGGTGGTTGGGGCAAGGTCGATGCCGGTGCGGTCTCTGCCGAATCCGTTCGCCAACGCCAGGCGAAGGAGTTCCGCGAGGCGTTCGGCCGTCTCAGGGGACACCCGGCCCAGCTCGACGAGGCCGTGTCCGAAAGCGTTCAACTCGGCGCGCAGGTAGGGTAAGTCCCGTTCCAGGCCCGCGCGGACGAGGGCGTCCCGCAAGGCGGTGGTCGCGTTTCGGGCCGCGTACCAGCCGTCACTGTCGAGGGGCGACCACGCGGCAGCGTCGCGGCCGTCGGTCGGCTCGTTCGGCATCAGCGGTCCGTCTCCTCGGGAAGGGCAGCGACAGCCTCGTACGGGGTCGGGTACATCTCGTCGAAGCGATCGATCCTGGCGAGGAGTTCTCCAGACGCAACCAACGCGGTTGCGAGAGCGACCGGGCGCAGGGGGTTTGTCTCCGGTCGGCGCGTGGGGGCGCGGAGCCACTGGTAGCGGTCGTCGGACAGAGGAGTGGGGCCGGGTACGACGACCGCACTGCCGTCGCCGAGGTAGCGGAACGGCGGTGGAGACGACGTTTCCCGTCCGAGGTAGAACGTGAAGGTCTCGCGGCTGTCCGAGCCGAGGAAGAAGCCGACCCGTTGGGCCTTGCGATCGGCGACCGATGGCCCGAAAGGCATTCCGCTGCGCTGGAGACGGTCGAACATCTCCAGCCCGAGACGCTCTTCCACGCTCAGCACGTCGAAGAGGCGGCCGGTCGGCACCAGACTGGGCCTGCGGGGATCGTCCGCCCAGATCTCCCGGCGCAGGGCCGGGTCGTCCGTGGCTTCGGACAGCCATTCCATGCCGCGCCTGGTCATCCTTTGCACGTCGTCTCACCCTCAGTCGGAGTACCTTGCGGCCCGATGCCGCCGTGCTTCCAGACTCATGGCCCGGTACGTGGCCTGGGCAGATGACGAGGGGTGACGGGGGATGACACATCCACACACGTCACGTCATCCCCCGTCAGGTCGGCAGGTGCAAACGATCTCCGATTACTGCCTGCAAGAAGCGATCACCAGCGCGTACATTCGGTCGGACAGGCCGAGTTGCCACGCCGGCGCATGCGCACGGGAGTGAAGGGTCACGTCTCCATGAAGCCGACCAGTGTCCGCTTACGAGAGGCTCGCACCAGTCGGGGCTGGAGCCAGCCGCGGCTGGTCAGGGAACTGCGTCGAGTAGCCGGGCAACGTGGGCATCAGTTGCCATCGGACACCAGCGTGAAGCGCCGCATTGCCAGTTGGGAGAACGGCCACAGCTCGCCGGACGACTTCTATGGTCCCCTGCTCTGCGATGTCTTCGCGGTGGGTGCGGCGGAGCTGGGTCTGAGTGTCGGAGAAGCGAAGGACGCTCCTGTACTCGACGCTGCGTATCCCGCCAGCCCGGACGACGCCATTCAGACGGTCAGCCAACTGTGGCGTGCGGATCTCAACCAGTACGATCCTCTGATCTCGGCGGAGCCGTCCGAACCGGCGTGGAACGAGGCTTCCTTGCGGTGGCTGGTCGCGCCGGAGCCGGGCATCCCTCGCCCACGCACCGAGGGAACACGGGTCGGTCTCCGTGACGTGACCGCCGTCAAGACCACAGCCGACATGTTCGCTCAGCTCGACGACCAGTTCGGCGGAGACCACGCGCGGCACTCGGTGATCCAGTACCTCAGCAACGACGTGGCGCCACTGCTGCGCGGCCGGTACACCGAGCAGGTAGGCCGAGCCCTCTTCTCCACCGTCGCGGAAGCCACCCTGCTGGCTGGTTGGATGTCGTACGACGCCTGTCACCATGGGCTCGCCCAGCGGTATTTTCTCCAGGCACTCCGACTCGCCCAGGACGCCAACGACCGCCGGTTGGCGGGCAGCATCCTGTCAGCGATGAGTCATCAGGCGACGTTTCTGGGCCGGTACACCCAGGCCGCCACTCTCGCCCGTGCGGCGCTCATGGGCATTTCCGCCGTGGCCACGCCGACGTTGCGGGCTCAGTTCCATGCGATGGAAGCCCGCGCCCTCGCCCGTACCGGCGATGTCGCCGCCTGCGAGGCTTCGCTGAGCGCTGCGACCAGGGCCCTTGAGAGCCGGAACAGCGGAGACGAGCCGGAATGGATCAGCTACTTCGACGCGGCAGAGCTTGCCGCGGAGGCCGCCCACTGCTTCCGTGATGTCAACAGGGCTCGCCATGCGGTAACCCATGCCGAGAACGCGATGAGCGGCAGCCACGTGCGCAGCGACTTCTTCGCAACCATGGTCCTCGCCGACGCCCACCTACGAGCCGGGGACGTCGAAGAGGCGTGCCGCGTGGCCCTCGATGCGCTCGACATGGGGGAACAGCTCAAGTCGGCCCGGTGCGTCAGCTATCTCGCCGAGTTCGGGCAGAACCTCTCCCGGGTGGAAAGCACAGCCACCCAGGACTTCCACGAGGTAGCAGCGGAGCACCGGCTGTGGCAGGCGACGGGCAGAGTGGCCAGCGCCTGAAGAGACGCTGGACAGCAGGCAGGCAGTCACCCGGACCGGCAACGCCCCTCAGAAGGGCCGCCAGTCCTTCCGACTTCCGCCCGTCCGTAGAGCGCGCAGACGCCGGCCGAACTCATCCGCGGAGCGCTCACTGGTAGCGACCTGGTGGCCGAGCCACGCCACCATCATCAGCTCTCGCAGGTCGGCCAAGATCTCGTAGCCAGGCCAGTTCATCAGGTCGAAGCCGTACCGGTGGACGAACTCCGCGTACTCCGCTTTCGAGTGCCAGCCGTAGCGGTCGTAGTAGAGCGCCGTCAGGATCAGGTCCCACTCGCGTGGGGCGAGTGTGAGGCCATCCAGGTCGATGAAGACCGCGTGGCCGTCCCGGTGGCGAAGGACGTTCCCGATGTTGGCGTCTCCGTGGATCATCCCGAAGGGGAGAACGAAGTCCAGTCGGTCGTAATCCTTGGCGAGCCGAGCCGCTCGCGACTCCAGGAACTCGCGGTCCTCCCCCGCGATGCCGTCCAGTCCTTCGAGGGACGCCGTCAGCTTGGCCAGCGGATCGAAATCCGGCAGGCCGAGGGACTCCGGCTCTTCGAGCCAGTGAAGGCGGCGCAGCAGGTCGGCCAGCTCGCCGACGGTGGCGTACTGCTCGTTCTCCTGGACGCTCTCCCAGAAGGTCACCACTCGGCCGCTGACGACTAGCGGCTGAGCAACACGCGCCGGCACGCGCGTGGCCGGGAAGCTCTCCGTCTCGAGCCAGCGTGCCACCTTCACCGCCCGGTCCATCTCCGCGCGAACCGCCGGATCACGTGCGATACGCACGATGACGCGTGACGAGGGCAGGCGGTACACCGCGTTCGACCCCAGGCGCAGCAACTCGGCTTCACTAGAGTCGAGTCCGGCCGACGAGCAGGCCTCTCGAAGGACGGGGGCCAGTGTCTCCGCGGTGAACTCCGCGCTGTTGCCGCCCGCTCCCCCGCTGCTGCCCGAGATCATGCTTCGACGATACGGCCCGGACCCACCGCCTGACAGGCCGCCCACGTAATAGAGGCGTGATGATCTTGCTCGGGCTTCAACTGAAAGGAGGCTCCCCCGCAGGTCAGCGCTCCCGTCACCCCTCGTGCTCGCCTGGCCTCCGGAGCCGTGTGCGCAGGTTCGAATCCTGCCGGGGGCACCCTGTATGAGGTGCCCAAAGACCCCGTCAGCAGCGGAAACGCTGAGGCCGGGGTCTTCGCGTATGTGCCGGTGTGTGCCTGCCCCGGTGCGGGTTGCAGTTCACCGGTCGGGGCGTTTCAGGCGTGCCAGGCCGTCCTGATGTGGTCCGCATGTGCCGTGCCCTGCCGTAGTCCCTCCCGGGCCGCGCCCGGGATGCGGCCGGCGTCCAGGGGGTTGCGGCCGAAGGCGCGGCGGGCCTGGCGGTCGGGGGTCAGGAGGGTGGCTCGGGTGCCGTTCGCGGTGAGGGTGCGCACCTGGGTCACCGCGCTCGGGCTCGCGCCCGCCGCCTTGGGGATGGGCGCCAGTACGACGACCCGCGCGCAGTCGTCGACCAGGTCGGCGTTGGTCGTGGAGCGTACGCCGCCGTCCATCCAGCGGCCCTTGCCGATGGTGATCGGGGGGAAGAGGGGTGGCAGTGCGCAGGTGGCCGACATGGCGTGCAGCAGGTCGACGTCGCTGTCGGCGGTGAAGGCCGTCGGTTCGCCGGTGAGGGCGTCGACGGCGAAGAGGCGTACGGGTTTTCGAGGCCATGTGTGGGTCGGGAGCTGAGGGCCTATGGCTTCGAAGACCTCGGTCTCCGGGACGTCGCGCACGGTGAGGGCCAGTCGGCCGATGCGTTTGACCACCGTCCTCGGATCGCGTGAACCCAGTGCGGCCCAGAGGTACTTGACCGTCATCGCCAGGGTGAAGTCCACGTCCAGCATGGCCCGTTTGCGCTCCACCTGCTCCGCGTACAGGTCGGCCGGGGCCGACCCGTTGGCCAGCTCCAGCGCCAGCAGTGAGCCCGCCGACGTGCCGGCGAGGACGTCGGCGTCGCCGAGGTCCACTCCGGCGTCGGCCAGTCCCGCCAGTACGCCGATCTGCCACGCGTAGGCGGTCAGGCCTCCTCCGCCCAGCACCAGCGCCTTGTCCGCCATGCTCGCCCCTCCCTGGCAACCAGTAACGGGGACCACTCCCCGGTTCGTCGTAGCGAGACGCTAGCAGGTAAGCGGGGAGTGGTCCACGTTTGGTGGTGGGTCGGGTGGGGCTGTCATGTCACGTTCGTGCCAGGACCGTCCTCACGACTTGGCGCAGCATCGACTCCGGGTCCGGGGCCGGGCCCGGGGAGCGCCACGCCACGAAGCCGTCGGGGCGGACCAGGACCGCGCCGCCGCGGGTCACTCCGTGAGCCCTCGCCCAGTCGGTGTCGTCGTCGGCCGGGGTCAGGTCGGCCTCCGGTGTCCCGCCTACGCGGTACGACTTCAGCGGGACCCGCATGTCGGCCGCGAGGTGCGTCGCCGCCTCGTGCCAACCGGTGGGCTGTGCCGCGTCGCTGAGCAGGACCAGGGAGTCCTCGTAGAGGTCCAGGGTGGAGACGGCGCGAGCGGCGTCGTCACCGGCCCGGCGGAGCCAGAGGTGAGGGGCCCGGCTGCCGGGGGCGCCCGTGAGGTCCAGGCTCTCCGGTACGACCGGCGCTCCTGGGTCGGCGCCGACGACCGCGCCCTGGGGGTAGCGGTAGCCGAGGGCGACGTTGAGGATGCCGCGCTGCGGGCCGCCGCCTCCGGGGGCGCCGGCACCAGGAGTGTCACCAGCGGGAGCGCCGCCACCAAGAGCGCCGCCGCGGCCTCGGCGCGGGCCGCCGAATTCGCCGCCGGGCCCCGGGGGTGGTGCGAAGCCCGGGTGGCTGTGTTCCACCGAGCGGGCCGCGGCTCGGGCGCTGGTGGCCTCCGCGACCGGGCGGCGTTCTGTGTCGTAGGTGTCCAGGAGGCCGTCGCCCGCCCAGCCCTCCAGCACCGCGGCGAGTTTCCAGGCGAGGTTGTGGGCGTCCTGGATGCCGGTGTTGGAGCCGAAGGCGCCGGTGGGGGACATCTCGTGGGCCGAGTCGCCGGCCAGGAGGACGCGGCCGGAGCGGTAGCTGCGGGCGACGCGCTGGGCGGCGTGCCAGGGGGCCCTGCCGGTGATCTCGATGTCGAGGTCCGGGTCGCCGATCGCGCGGCGGATGTGGGCGACGCACCGCTCGTCGGTGAAGTCCTCGACGGTTTCGCCCTGTTCGGGGTGCCAGGGGGCGTGGAAGACCCAGTTCTCGCGGTTGTCCACGGGGAGGAGGGCACCGTCCGCGTCCTCGCTGGTCAGGTAGCAGACGATGAAGCGGCGGTCGCCCACGACGTCGGCGAGGCGCCGGGAGCGGAAGGTGATGCTGATGTTGTGGAAGAGGTCGCCGGGGCCGCTCTGACCGATGCCGAGTTGCTCGCGGACGGGGCTGCGGGGGCCGTCGGCCGCGACCAGGTAGTCCGCGCGGATGGTGGTGTGCTCGCCGGTCTCCCGGCTCTTGACGATGGCCGTGACGCCGTCGGTGTCGGCCTCGAAGGAGAGCAGTTCGGTGCCGAAGCGCAGGTCGCCGCCGAGGTCGGTGGCGTGGGTGAGGAGCTCGGGTTCCAGGTCGTTCTGGCTGCACAGGCACCAGGAGCTGGGGCTGAAGCGGGCCAGTCCGCCTCCCGCGTCGATCTGCTTGAACAGCCACTCCCCCGCGTCGCCGACCAGTGTGGGCGTCTGCAGGATGCCGTGGTTGTCGGCCAGGGTGGCGGCGGCCCTGCGGATGTCCGGCTCGGTGCCGGCCACCCGGAAGATCTCCATCGTGCGGACGTTGTTGCCTCGCCCGCGGGGGTGGATGGAGGTGCCGGCGTGGCGCTCCACCAGGGTGTGCCGGACGCCCAGCCGGCCCAGGAACACCGAGGTGGACAGGCCCACCAGGGATCCGCCGACGATGAGGACCGGGACGCGGTGGGTCCCGCCCCCGGGGGCGGCTGCGCCGGACCGGTCGGCTCTTTCGTTCATTGTCGTTCGTCCTCCGTATGTCGGGCCGGCGTCGCGTGACTCGCCCCGCGGCAGGTGTGCGCCGGGCCTTCATGCATGCCCCGTGCGGCCCGCCGAGGCCCGCGGCGGCTCAGGCTTCACCCGCTTAACCCTCCTGGTTCGCGGTCCCCGCGGGCACGGCTCACGATCGTGCTTACGCGACCGTCGCAACCCCGCCGGCCTGGCGCGCGCCGCGACGATCGCCCCCCAGTCCACGAGGAAGATCCCCGGAGAAGAGGTGGGCCGGATGACGGTCTCTCCCGTCGTAGCGACGGATGCCGTGTCGGCGGATGCCCTGGCCACGGACGCGACGGACACCGCGGCGGCGTCGGCCGCCGTGTCCACGGACGCGGGCGGCGTGTCGATATCCGCGTTCGACGGATCCCGTGTGCGGGTCGTCCTGATGCTGGATGTCCACGACGGAATGCAGCAGGAGTTCCTGGACGCCTACGAGCGCATCCGCGACCGGGTCGCCGCCGTACCGGGACACGTCAGCGATCAGCTGTGCCAGTCCCTGGAGAACCCCACCCAGTGGCTCCTCACCAGTGAGTGGGAAAGCGCGGCGCCCTTTCTGGCCTGGGTCAACAGCGACGAGCACCTGGACACCGTCGAGCCCTTGCAGGACTGCGTCCGCGACACCCGGTCCCTGCGCTACAGCGTCCTCCGGGAGACCGCCGGCGAACCCGCCTCTTCCGCGTCGCCCGCCGAGCCGCTGCGGTCCGCTCCCCGGATCGGGAGCAACGTCGTACGCCACGCCCTGACCTTCACCGTACGGCCCGGCAGCGAGGACGAGGTCGCCCGGCTGCTGTCCGACTACGCGTCGCCGGAGGCCCGTGTCGACGACTCCACGCGGCTGTTGCGCACCTCTCTCTTCCTGCACGGCAACCGGGTCGTACGCGCTGTCGAGGTGCGGGGCGACCTTCAGGCCGCGCTGCGCCACGTCGCCCGGCAGCCCGGGGTGCGGGCCGTCGAGGAGGCGCTGAACCCGTATCTGGAGCAGGACCGGGACCTTCGGGACCCGCACTCCGCCCGGCGGTTCTTCACCCGGGCCGCCATGCCCGCCGTCCACCACGCGACGTCCCGCGGGCAGGCCGACGCGCGCACACAGCGACTCGCGCTGCTCTACCCGGTGCGGACCGGCGCCGGCCCGGAACTGGCCCGGCTGCTGGCCCGCCAGGACGCGTCCGCCACGCACGCCGCGGACAGTCCGGTCCTCGCCGCCACCGTCTTCCACCGCGACGACCTCGTCGTACGGCTCGTCGACGTGGCCGGTGACCCGGACGACGCACCGGCGTTCGTGCTGGGCCTCCAGGTGTCCGCCGACGCCTCCGGAGCCGCCGGGGTCGCCGTGGCCGTGCGGCTGCTGGACGCCGCCGCCCTCGGGGTCGAGGGGCCGCTGACGGATGCCCGGGCGCTGTCGCAGCTGCTCGCGCGGGCCCGTATGACGCCCCTGACCGACCGGCGCTCGCCCGCCTCCTGACCCACGCGACCACGGACCCGCACCACACACCCGAAGCACCCCGAAGCACACGGAAACACCCCGAAGCACACGGCCGAACCGAGCGGCCTGCCGGGCCCGACGCCGTGCCCGACGCCGTGCCCCCGGTCCGCGCGGGTCTCCCGATCTCCCCACCGCCTCCCGTCACCCCGGAGTGAAAGACATGACAGACCAGCAGGTACGCATCGTCTCCCTCGGCGACATCGCGCCGAACCGCCGCCGTGGCGGAGACCTCCGCGCGCTTCTCACGCCCACCACCGCCGGGTCGACCAGTGGCTTCATGGGCGTGGCCATCGTGCAGCCCGGCGACCGTATCGCCGAGCACTACCACCCGTACTCCGAGGAGTTCGTGTACGTCACCGAGGGCGGCCTCGAGGTGGATCTGGACGGGGTGCCGCACTCCCTCGCCACCGGGCAGGGGCTGCTGATCCCGCAGGACATGCGCCACCGCTTCCGCAACGTCGGTGACGTCGAGGCGCGCCTCGTCTTCCACCTGGGGCCGCTGGCCCCGCGGCCGGAGCTCGGCCACGTCGACACCGAGGACGCGGCGGGCAACGCCCTCCCCCAGGGTGACCACGCGGGATGCGCCGGGCACGAGCGCACCGCCACGGCGGCCGAGGCGGTGTCATGACCCGGCGACGGGTGGCCGTCACGGGCATAGGCGTCGTCGCCCCGGGCGGGATCGGCGTGCCTCAGTTCTGGGGCCTGCTGTCCGACGGCCGTACGGCGACGCGCCGCATCTCCCTGTTCGACCCGGCCGGGCTGCGTTCGCAGATCGCCGCCGAGTGCGACTTCGAGCCGCTGGAGCACGGGCTGGACCTCGCCACGGTCCAGCGCAGTGACCGGTACGTGCAGTTCGCGCTCGTCGCCGCCGCCGAGGCGGTACGGGACGCGAACCTCGACATGGCGCGGGAGGACCCCTGGCGGGCCGGCGCCACGCTCGGCACGGCGGTCGGCGGCACCACCCGGCTGGAGCGCGACTACGTTCTCGTCAGCGAGCGCGGCTCGCGGTGGGACGTGGACGACCGGCGCGCCGAGCCGCACCTGGAGCGCGCCTTCACCCCGGCGACGCTGTCGTCGGCCGTGGCCGAGGAGTTCGGCGTGCACGGGCCGGTGCAGACGGTGTCCACCGGGTGCACGTCCGGTCTGGACGCGGTGGGGTACGCCTACCACGCCGTCGCCGAGGGACGCGTCGACGTGTGCCTGGCGGGCGCGGCGGACTCGCCGATATCGCCGATCACCATGGCCTGCTTCGACGCGATCAAGGCGACCTCGCCCAACAACGATGACCCCGCGCACGCCTCCCGCCCCTTCGACGCCGACCGCAACGGCTTCGTCATGGGCGAGGGCGCCGCGGTGCTGGTCCTGGAGGACCTGGAGCACGCCCGGGCCCGTGGCGCGGACGTGTACTGCGAGATCTCCGGCTACGCGACGTTCGGCAACGCGTACCACATGACCGGGCTCACCAAGGAGGGCCTGGAGATGGCGCGGGCCATCGACACCGCGCTCGACATGGCGGAGCTGGACGGTTCCGCCATCGACTACGTGAACGCCCACGGCTCCGGCACCCAGCAGAACGACCGGCACGAGACCGCGGCCGTCAAACGCTCGCTGGGCGAGCACGCCTATGCGACCCCGATGAGCTCGATCAAGTCCATGGTCGGCCACTCGCTCGGTGCGATCGGCTCGATAGAGCTGGCCGCGTGCGTGCTGGCGATGGCCCACCAGGTGGTGCCGCCCACGGCCAACTACACGACCCCCGACCCCGAGTGCGATCTGGACTACGTGCCGCGCGAGGCACGGGAGCGGACGCTGCGGCACGTGCTGTCGGTGGGCAGCGGCTTCGGCGGATTCCAGTCCGCCGTCGTACTGAGCGGTTCCGAAGGAGGGCTGCGATGAGCGGGCCACACCGGGCCAGGCACCGTCGACAGGACGGTGGCAGGCGTGCCGTCGTCACCGGACTGGGCGTGGTGTCCCCGCACGGGATCGGGGTCGAGGCGTTCTGGAAGGCGGCCGCGGACGGCACCAGCAGCCTCGGGCCCGTCACCCGGGAGGGCTGCGAGCACATGCCCTTGCGGATCGCGGGCGAGGTGCGCGGCTTCGACGCGGCCGAGACGGTCGAGGGGCGTTACCTCGTCCAGACCGACCGGTTCACGCACTTTGCCCTGACCGCCACCCAGCTTGCCTTGGACGACGCCCGTTTCGGCCGCGCCGACGTCGAGTCGCCGTACTCGGTCGGTGTGGTCACCGCCGCGGGCTCGGGCGGTGGCGAGTTCGGGCAGCGGGAGCTGCAGAACCTGTGGGGCCAGGGGTCGCGGCACGTCGGCCCGTACCAGTCGATCGCCTGGTTCTACGCGGCCAGCACCGGCCAGATCTCCATCCGCAACGACTTCAAGGGCCCCTGCGGGGTCGTCGCCGCCGACGAGGCGGGCGGCCTGGACGCCCTGGCGCATGCCGCGCTGGCCGTACGGAACGGCACCGACACGGTGGTCTGCGGCGCGACGGAGGCGCCGCTCGCCCCGTACTCGATCGTCTGCCAGCTGGGCTACCCGGAGCTGAGCCGGGCCACCGAAGCCGACCGCGCCTACCGCCCGTTCACCGGCGCGGCCTGCGGGTTCGCGCCGGCCGAGGGCGGTGCCGTACTCGTGGTGGAGGAGGCGGAGGCGGCCCGGGACCGCGGGGCGGAGGTGCGGGCGACGGTGGCCGGGCACGCGGCGACCTTCACCGGCCCGTCCCGCTGGGCGGAGTCCCGTCAGGGGCTGGCCCACGCGATCGAGGGCGCGCTGGCCGAGGCGGGCTGCCGGCCCGAGGAGGTCGACGTGGTGTTCGCGGACGCCCTCGGCGTCCCGGAGGCCGACCGGGCCGAGGCCCTGGCCCTCGCCGACGCGCTCGGACCGCACGCGCGGCGCGTGCCGGTGACCGCGCCCAAGACCGGCACCGGGCGGGCGTACTGCGCGGCGCCGGTGCTGGACGTGGCGACGGCGGTGCTGGCCATGGAGCACGGGCTGATCCCGCCCACCCCGCACGTGATCGACGTGTGCCACGACCTGGACGTGGTGGCCGGCCGGGCCCGCCCCGCCGAGCCGCGCACGGCCCTGATCCTCGGCCGCGGCCTCATGGGCTCCAACTCGGCGCTCGTCCTGCGGCAGGGCGACGCCGCACCGCCCGCGGACCGATGACCGACCCGACCCACGCCGACCCCGACCGAGCGCCGCTTCCGGGCGAGCGCCGACCCGAGTCAAGGAGGACACCCATGACCGACCAACTGGACTACCAGGTGACCGTCGAAGAGCTGGCCGCGCTGATGAAGCGCACCGCCGGCGTGCACGTCGACCCGGTCACCCTCCAGCAGCAGGCCGACGAGGGCTTCGACACGTTCGGCCTGGACTCCCTCGGCCTGCTGGGCATCGTGGCCGAGCTGGAGAAGCGCTACGGGCTGGGCCTGCCGGAGCAGGCCGAGCGCTGCAAGACGCCCGCGGATTTCCTCGCGCTGATCAACGGCGCCCTGAAGACGGGAGTGTGACATGGCAGGCCACACCGACAACGAGATCAGCATCGCCGCGCCGATGGAGCTGGTCTGGGACATGACCAACGACATCGACAACTGGCCCCGGCTGTTCAGCGAGTACGCCTCCGTGGACGTGCTCGACCGCGACGGCGACCGCGTCACGTTCCGGCTCACCATGCACCCGGACGCGGACGGCAAGGTGTGGAGCTGGGTCTCCGAGCGCGTCGCCGACCCGACGACCCGCACCGTGCGCGCCCACCGGGTCGAGACCGGCCCCTTCCAGTACATGAACATCGTCTGGGAGTACGCCGAGACCGCCGACGGCACGCGGATGCGCTGGATCCAGGACTTCGCGATGAAGCCGGACGCGCCCGTGGACGACGCCTGGATGACGGACAACATCAACCGCAACTCGCGTACGCAGATGGCCCTGATCCGGGACCGGATCGAGCAGGCCGCGGGCGAGCGCCGGACCGCCTCGGTGCTCGCCGACTGACACCGCGGGCCGACGGACACCGCGGACCGAACGGCACCGCGGACCGAACGGCACCGCAGGCCGAACGACAACGCGGGCCGAACGACAACGCCGGACCGAACGACACCCACGGAGGGCAGCTCCCCATGCACCACACCCTGATCGTCGCCCGGATGGCACCGGGCGCGGCGCCGGACATCGCGAAGGTGTTCGCCGAGTCCGACAGCGGCGAGCTGCCGCACCTGGTGGGCGTCAACCGGCGCAGTCTCTTCGAGTTCGGTGACGGCGTGTACCTGCACCTCATCGAGAGCGACGAGGACCCGGCCCCCACCATCGGCAGGCTGACCGGGCATCCGGAGTTCCGCCAGGTCAGCGAGCGGCTCGAACCGTACGTCTCGGCGTACGACCCGGCGACCTGGCGCGGTCCGAAGGACGCGATGGCGCGCTGCTTCTACCGCTGGGAGCGGACCGCCGCCGGCTGACGGCCCGTCGTCTCCCCCACCGCGTCGGGGCCGCCCAACGAAAGCTGGGCGGCCCCGACGCGGGTGTGCGGGTACGACAGGCCTGCGGCTCGCGGCTCGCGGACAGTCAAGGGCGCCGAAGGGTTGTACACCAGTAACCGAACGCCTGCGTGAGAAGCCCCACGTGGGGTCCTGTGACGTTCTCGCACGTCCTTCCGCTTTGATCTTGGGGGCACAAAAGCACACAGGAACCCACTGTGCGCGCCCCGCCGACCAGCAGAGAGGACGCACGTCGTGGGCCGATCCACAGCCCGCCGGTCCAGCCGGAGAGCCGTGCCGGACGGTGCCGGACGCAGGTCCCGCGCCCGGAGACGGAGCCGCCGGGGTCCCGCCCGCGTCGTCCTGGTCGGTCTGACCTTCGGGGCCGTACTGCTCGCGGCGGGCGCCGCCGTCGCGTACTGGCGGGACGCCCGGCCCCCGGTGACGGACGACCAGGTGGCCGATGTCGCCGACGCCCTGGACGCCGCCGAGGGCACGGCCGGCCCCGGCGCCGCCGGCGGGACGCCGTCCGTGTCGCCGAGCCCTTCCGCGTCGCCGTCGGCGAAGGCCTCGCCTTCGCCTTCGTCCTCTCCCTCTCCCTCCACCATCGCCATTCCGGCGACCGGCCCCGGTACCTTCGTCACCGCCGAGGCCGACGGCACGACCGTGGGCACCGGCAGTCGCGTACGCCGGTACAAGGTCCTGGTCGAGGAGGGCATCGACATCCGGCCGAGCGCCGCCGCCGCCGAGATATCCGACGTGCTCGCCGACCGCCGCGGCTGGACCACGGACGGGACCAACTCCTTCCGGCTGGTCAGCTCGGGGTCGTACGACTTCGTGGTGAAGATCGCCACGCCGGGCACCGTCGACGAGATCTGCGGCGCCTACGGCCTGCGTACCCGGGGCGAGGTGAACTGCGCGGTCGGCACGGACGTCGTGGTGAACCTGAAGCGCTGGGTCCTGGGCTCCCCGGAGTTCGACGGCCCGATCGGCGACTACCGGGCGCTGATCGTCAACCACGAGGTCGGCCACCGCATCGGCCACGGCCACGAGACCTGCCCCGGCCCCGGGCTGCCGGCCCCGGCGATGATGCAGCAGATCAAGGGTCTCAAGGGGTGCGTCGCCAACGCCTGGCCCTACGACCGCGACGGCGAGTACCTGGGCGGGCCCTCGGTCTCCTGAGCACTCGGTCGGGGCTCCCGAGAGCCCTCGGACGAGCACCCGGCGGGAAGGTTCGGCGGACGGTTCGCGGGACAGCCGGCGGGGCCAGGGGTGATGATCGGCCCATGACCACCACTCCGCGTTTCGACCCCCGTGCCCTGCTGGCGGAGAGCCGGCTCGGCGTACTCGCGACGATCAAGTCGGACGGCCGCCCGCAGCTCTCCCCCGTCATGCCCGCCTACGACCCGGAGGCCGACGTCATCCGCGTCTCGACCCGCGAGGGACTGGCCAAGACGGCGAACCTGCGCCGGGACCCGCGGGCCACTCTGGAGGTGACCGCCCCGGACGGCAGGTCCTGGGCCACCGCCGAGGGCGTCGCGACCCTCACCGGGCCGGGCGTCGACCCGAACGGACCGGAGGTCGAGGCGCTGGTGGAGTACTACCGCGCCGCCGCCGGGGAGCACCCGGACTGGGACGAGTACCGGACGACGATGGTGTCCGACCGCCGGGTGCTGCTCACGATGACGGTGGAGCGCGTGTACGGGGCCGACATCGGCTGAACGGGCGCGGTGGGGCGGGCCGCGAGATTTGTGCCCCCGCGGTGATAGATCCGCCCGCCGTTTCCGTACCTCCTGGTGAACGAGTACGAGTCGAGACAACGAGTACGTGTCGAGACGTCGCGTACGTGCCGAGATATCGAGTACGTGTCGAGACGTCGAGTACGTGTCGAGACGCCGAGTCAGTCGAGCGCGAGTCGCTCGCGTCGCCCCTGGAGGCATCATGCGCCTGTCCCGCAGCAGGATCGGAGTCGTCGTCCTGTTCGGTGCGATGACCCTGACCCTCACCGCGCTGGCCTTCCCGGCCATGCTCGGTCTGGACAAGGCCGACGGCAACCAGGACCGGGTCATCGCGAGCACCAGGTTCGGGCCGCTCACCGAGGCCGACCGCGACTTCGTGGTCAAGGTCCGGGCCGCCGGGCTGTGGGAGTACCCGCTGGGCGAGATCGTGATGGAGCGCGGTACGTCGAAGGCGATGAAGACGGCCGGCGAGCACCTGGTCGTCGGCCACGCCGGGCTCGACGCGATGTGCCGCGAGATCTCCCCGGAGCTGGGCATCACGCTGCCCAACCGGGCCTCCCCGCAACAGGAGGACTTCGTGGCGACGGTGGACGCCAAGAGCGGCAAGGAGTTCGACTCGTCGGCGGTCAACATCATGCGGGTGACCCACGGCCAGATCTTCCCGGCGATCGCCAAGATCCGGGCCACCACGAAGAACACGCTGGTGCGCCAGCTGGCCGACCTGGCCAACGACACCGTCCTGGACCACATCACGGTGTTGGAGAAGACCGGGCTCGTCGAGTACGACCAGGTCACCTTCCAGCAGACCGGCCCGGCGAAGCTGCCGAGGGAGAAGGTCACCCCGCCCCCGCCGCAGCCGGGCGAGCGGGTGCTGGTGCTCAAGCCGCGGCCCGACCTGAACGTGAACACGGCCTCCCCGACGCCCACCCCCTCGCCGGCGGCCCCGTGACCGCCGAACGCGTCAGGCGTCCCGGGTCGCGGTGACGTCCGCGGCCCAGCCGAGCGGATGCGGCTGAGGGTCGTCCGGCGCCGGAGCGAGGGGTTCGCCGCCCGCCTCGCTGAAGGCGGTGAGCGCCTCGATCAGCGCCGCCCGCTGGCCCGGCGCGAGCCGTTCGACGATCGCGGCGACCTCGGCGCGGCGCCGGGCGCTGACGTTCGCGACGGTGCTCCGGCCCTCGTCGGTGAGCCGGAGCAGGGTTTCGCGCCGGTTGTCGGGGTTGGTCTGCCGGTCGGCGAGCCCGGCCGAGATCAGCCGGTCGACCATGCGCATCGCCGTCGACGGGGCGACCTGGAGGTGGTCGGCGAGCGCGACGAGCTTGGTCGCGCCTCTGGTGGAGAGCACCATCAGCATCCGGAACTGGGGCAGCGTCACCCTTTCCTCCACCTCGGCGAGCGACCGCGCGGAGACGGCCACCAGCAGTCGCGACGCGGCCAGCACGGCCCTGGTGACCGCGTCGACATCGTCCAGGCCCCCGACGGGCATCTCACGCTCCGGCATGTGTCCTTTCTACCGCGTCGAAGTCCCTGCTCACTCACCTGATCGAAAGGCGGAAGGCCCGGCCGCCGTCCCGGCCGTCCGGCGACCGGGACGGGGCGGAAGGAGAGCGGCCACCGCCCGTCCATCTTTTCCCTGTGCAAAGGTGGAGGCCAAGTCCCGAACCAGGAGGGTGGTAAATGACACGCACGGACCCGACACCCCGCCGGCCCCGGCCGCCCACCGGCCTGCGGCGCATCGCCGCACGGCTGCCGATCCTCCTCTTCCGCGGGGGACTCGGCCCCCTTTTCGGCAAGCGGCTGCTTCTGCTGCACCACACCGGCCGGAACAGCGGCCGTGATCGCCGGGTCGTGCTCGAAGTGGTCTCCTACGACTCCGCCGCACCCTGTGAGCCCAGTTGGACCATCGCCTCCGGCTTCGGCCCGAAGGCGGACTGGTACCGGAACCTCCGTCAGCAGCCCAAGACGGTCATCCAGTTCGGCAACCGTCACCACGCCGTCACCGCCCACTTCCTGCCCGCCGAGGAGGGCGCCGGGATCATGGCGGAGTACGCCCGGCGGCACCCGGGAACGGCCCGGCGTCTTTGCGCGTTCATGGGATTGGCGGTGGACGGCGGCGAGGCGTCGTTCCGTGAGGCCGGACGGGCCATCCCGTTCGTTCGGCTGGTCGCGGCCGACGGAGACCGCCAGCCGTGAACACCGGGCCCCGGGGATCGGTGGCGGGCGGAGGAGGGCGGCAGGACCAGCCGCCGTACGGGGCGACGAAGAGAGGAAGAGCGGGATCATGACCGCTTCCGGGCCGGGCAGCGGCGCGACACCTGAACAGCCGGATCAGCCGGAGCAGCCGGAGCAGCCCGGCGGTACGCCGTCCGTGCCGGAGCACGTCTGGCGGCAGTTCCTGGAGGACGACGAGCGCGCCATCCGCGCCTGTGCCCTCAGGGAACCCGCCGCGCGGGACCGGGCGCCCGGTTGGCGCCCCGGACCCCCGGACGGCACGGACACGCACACGGACGCGGACACACTCGCGGGCCGGCCGTCCGGCGTGGTCGGCGACCTGTGGCACCCGGAGGATCCATGGACCGGCCCGGCCTGGCGTGCGCTGGACGGCCGTGCCCGGGTCCGGCGGGTCGGCCGGGTGATCGGCACGGCCGCCGCGGTCGCCCTCGCCCTGACGGCGTGGTCGCAGCTGTCCACCGGCACCGGCACCCCGGGCGGCGGACCGGCCGAGACGATCGGGCAGCACCTGGAGGAGAGCCCCCTCCTGGAGAGCCCCGTCCTGCCCACCGCCGCCTCTCTCGCACCGACGGCCTCGGGCGACGCGAGCCCCGCGGTCTTCGAACCCACCCCGTCCGCCGTTCCCCGGGCGTCCTCCTCCTGGACCGTCAACTGAAGGACCCGTTCGGCGCGCACCCGCCGGACTCCGCGCCCACGCGGGCGGGCTGAGCGCGCCCCCTCCCCACACGCGACCGCGAACACCGAGCGGCGCCGCTCTCCGCTCGTGCCGGGTGGCGTCAGGCGCTGCGCTTCCGCGGTGGCGTCTTCTTGGCGGTGCTCTTGGTGGTGCTCCTGGCGGTGCTCCTGGCGGGCTCGCTCTTGCCGGTCGTCTTCTTGGCAGTGCTCTTGGCCGCCGTCTTCTTCGCGGTCCCCGCGGACTTCGCCGTCGTCTTGGCCGTCGACTTGGCCGTCGACTTGGCCGTCGACTTCCCGGCGGCGGAGGCCGTCGACTTCTTCGCCTCCGTCTTCTTCGCCGCCGTCTGCTTCGCGGCCGTCGAGGTCGACTTCTTGCCGCCGGTCTCCTTGGGGGTCCGCCGGGACGACGTGCTGCGCTGCGGCAGGGTTCTGACCTCGGCCTCCTCGGCCGGCCCGGCGCCTTCCCCGCCCCGGGACTCCCGCGCCGCCCGCACGCTGCTCTCCAGCGCGGCCATCAGGTCCAGCACCTTCCCGGGCGCGGCCTCCTCACGGGTCTCCGGGGGCGTCTCGCCGGCGGCCTTCGCGGCGATGACCTCCTCCAGCGCCTCGCGGTACTCGTCGTGCAGGTCGTCCAGGTCGATCTCGCCGAGCGTGTCCATCAGGGCGTCCGCGAGGTCCAGCTCCTGGTCGCGGACGGTGACACCGGCGTCCGGGGCGACGCCCTCGGGGGCGCGCACCTCGTCCGGCCACAGCAGGCCGTGCATCGCGATGGCGTCGCCGACGACCCGGAGCATGCCGAGGCGCTCACGGCCGCGCAGGGCGAACTTGGCGATGGCGACCCGGTTGCTGCGCTTGAGCGCCTCGCGCAGCAGCGTGTACGGCTTGGCGGCGGGCGCGCCGCTCGCCGCGAGGTAGTACGCGGAACCCATCTGGAGCGGGTCGATGCGCTCCTCGGGCACGAAGGCCACGATCTCGATCGTCCGTGCGGTCGGGATCGGCAGGTGGGACAGGTCCTCGTCGGTGATCGGGATCATCGAGCCGTCGGCGTCCTCGTAGGCCTTGCCGATCTCGTCCTGGCCGACCTCGCGGTCCTCCAGCTCGCAGACCTTGCGGTAGCGGATGCGGCCGCCGTCCTCCGTGTGGATCTGGCGGAAGGAGACCGAGTGGTTCTCGGTCGCGTTCACCAGCTTGATGGGGATGCTGACCAGGCCGAAGGAGATGGCGCCGTTCCAGATGGATCGCACGTGCAGCACCCTTCCTGTCGGTCGACTGCCGGATGACCGTCGGGCGGTTTGTCAGTGTTTCGTGAGATTCTCATGGTATGGCGCCTATCACAGAGGTGGAGGGGCGACGGGTCGCCCTCAGCAACCTGGACAAGGTGCTGTATCCCGCGACCGGCCTCACCAAGGGCGAGCTGCTGCACTACTACGCGACGACCGCGGAGGTGCTGCTGCCGCACCTGCGGGACCGGCCGGTGTCCTTCCTGCGGTATCCGGACGGTCCGGACGGCCAGGTGTTCTTCACCAAGAACGTGCCGCCGGGTACGCCCGACTGGGTCACCACGGCCGAGGTGCCCCGGTCGGAGGGCCCGGCGCGGATGGTGCTGGTGCAGGACCTGGCGTCCCTGATGTGGGCGGCGAACCTGGTGACCGAGTTCCACACGCACCAGTGGACGGCGGGCGACCCCGACGAGGCCGACCGGCTGGTGTTCGACCTGGACCCCGGGCCGCCCGCGACCGTCGTGCACTGCTGCGAGGTCGCCCTGTGGCTGCGGGAGCGGCTGGCGGCTGACGGGATCGAGGCGTACGCCAAGACGTCCGGGGCGAAGGGGCTCCATCTGCTGGCGGGGGTGCGGGGGTCGTCGTCGGAGCGGGTGTCGGCGTACGCGAAGACGCTGGCGATGGAGGCCGAGCGGGCCCTGCCGCGGCTGGTGGTGCACCGGATGACGCGCAGCCTGCGGCCGGGGAAGGTGTTCGTCGACTGGAGCCAGAACGCGGCCCGCAAGACCACGGCCGCCCCGTACACGATGCGGGCCCGGTCCGTACCGGCGGTCTCCACGCCGGTGACGTGGGACGAGGTGGCCGGGTGCCGGCGGGCGGAGCAGTTCGTCTTCCGGGCGGAGGACGTCGGTCGGCGGGTGCGGGACCACGGCGACCTGCTGGCGCCGCTGTTCGAGCGGCGGCGGACGGCAGCTCTGCCCTGATCCGGACGGCACCCCCTAGACGCGCGTCCAGGTGGCGCGGTCGCGGGCCATGGAGTGCAGGGCTTCCACGTCCGCCGGTTTCAGCATCCCGCCCAGGCGGGCCAGGTCCGGCAGCTCCGCGTCCGTGAGCACGCGGACCGAGCGGGGCGGGGCGGTGACGGTCACGTTCGCCGGGTCGACGAGGACGAGGACGGGGTGCACCTCGGCCGTCAGGGCGTAGGAGGCCCGGCCGGCGTCGGCGCGGACCCGGCGCAGCAGGGGAAACGGCTCGCGGCGGCCCAGCGCGACCAGGGGGTCGGTGATGTGGGCCCGCTGCCTGCGGGCGGGCAGCACGTGGAGGGCGAAGAGACCGCCGGGGCCGATCAGCAGGTGGTGGACGCGGTCGCCGCCGGGCAGCGGGACGGAGTGCAGGGTGTGCCAGCCGGCGCCGTCGAGGCGGTCGAGGGCCGCCCCCGTCGCCTGCTCGGCCGCCAGCGCCCGGCGCCGCGGGTCGGGCCGCAGCCGGTGCGCCGGGCCGGGATCGCGTTCCAGGTCGACCAGGAGCGCCTCGCCGGGCCGGTTGGGGGCGAGGTCGTCGTCCGGGTGGAGGGAGAGCCGGGCCAGCTCGGCGGGGGTCGGGACCGGGGGCGGGCCGACCGTGACCGGGCCGGTGAGGAAGGGACCCAGCGCTTCGAGGACCTCGTCCTCGCGGTCGTCGCTCAGCAGGTTGACCCGGGCCGCCTCACGGTCGTACCAGGCGACGTTCCCGCCGTCCGGGAGGCAGACGTACAGCCGCTCCTGACCGTGCCGCCAGGTCGGTATGACGCGCAGTCCGTCCATGCACCATCACCCCACGACCATGGGAACAGGCGGGGTGCTGCGGGGGCAAGAACCCGGCTACCTTGGGGAGGAGTTGGGCAGGCCCTCGGGCGGGTTGGGGAGGCACCGTTGCGTACCCGTGGGAAGGGACCGGACGTCCCGGCTCCGGGCAGGCCGTGGGACGAGATCGTGCCGGGCCTGTGGATGGGCGGGCACGAGTTCCAGGGGCCGGTCGGCAGGCGGGAGTCCGCCGTCGTCCGGGACGAGTTCGATCTGGTGCAGACCCTGCTGCGACTGCCCGGACACGGGCCGGACGAAGGCGTCGAGCACCATGTGTGGCCGATCCCCGACGGCCCCCTCGACGGGACGCAGCTCGCGGGGGTGATCCGGCTGGCGGAGGCCGCGGGCGAGGCGCTGGACGAGGGCCGGAAGGTCCTCGTCCGCTGTTACCACGGGTACAACCGCTCCGGTCTCGTCGTCGCCCACACGTTGATGCGCCGGGGCGGCACCGCCGAGGAGGCGGTCCGGCTGATCCGGTCCCGGCGCTCGCCGTGGGCGCTGCACAACGACCTGTTCGTGGAGTACCTGCGGACCGGCCTGGTCACCGCGCGGCTGCTGGAGGAGCTCGCCGAGTAGCCCGGCACGCCTCCGCACGCACAAAATGGACTTCCGTCCGAATAAGGTGTACCGGATCACCGATGCCGATCACCTGATGACCGACCCCCAGGAGTGCAGTGCTCCCGAGCCGCCGCGGGCACCCCGTCCGCGTCCCCGCCGCCCTCGCGCTGCTCCTGGCGACGGCGGCGGCCGGAACGCTGACCGCCTGCGGCGACGCGGGCGGGCTGCGGAGCGCGGGCGCGACACCCGCCGCCCACAGCCCGGCCCGGCTCTGGCCCGACCTGACGCCGGCGTCGAGTCCGGCCTACGACATCGGCGAGGTGGACAACGAGGTCGTCAAAGGCGTCGCCGTACCCGACGGCGACATCCGCGAGGCCGACCCGGTGGCCGCCGTACGGGCCGAGATCACCGCGCACCCGGACGACTACGAGGGCGACAGGGCTCCGTACCGCGAGACGGCCCGCCGGATGGCGGACTGCGGCCCGGACCGCTCGGACGGTGAGCGCGACCGGTGCCCGGTGCTCAGGCCGTACTACCGCGACCTGACCGGCGACGGGCGCCCCGAGATGACCCTGGGCTTCCGGCTGCTGCCCGAGAAGCTGACCGCCGTCCGTGTCTACACGGTCGACAAGGACCGGCTGGTGCGGGTCATGTCCTACGACGACGCGGTGAGCGCGGTCGAGCTGGCCGGGCGGACGGTGATCGTCCGGTCGCCTTCGGAGGTCGCCGGCTACGAGTACCGGCTCCAGTGGACGTGGGACTCCGACCAGCGGGCCATGCTCCTCACCAGCGACGAGATGCTGCGCACGGACGACGGCGGAAAGCACACGAAACGTCCGTCCGCCTCCCCGTCGCCGTCCGAATCCCTGTCACCGTCCACGCTCCCGTCGGCGTCCCGGTCCGCGTCCCCGTCGGCGAGCGCCCGGTGAGACTCGCCCTCCCCCGGTGGACCGGCCCGCTCGCGGTGCGGGCCGCCGTCTTCATCACCGTGATGTGCTGCGCGCTCGCCGCGCTGCTCGGCGTCCTGGTGCACGTCTCGGTCACCAACCAGACCGTGGGCCAGGCCCGCGACGTCGCCCTGTCCCGGCTGGGGGAGGCGACGGAGGCGTACCAGGCCGGGGACCCGCTGCGGCGGGGCGCCGGCGTCGATCCGCCGGGGCTGCCGGAGCGGCTGCGGGACCTGGCCGTCTCGGGCCGGCGCGGCACCATGGTCGCCGACCACGACGGGCGCCCCACGATGTGGGCGGCGGGCCCCGCCGACGGCGGCCGGGCGCTCGCGGTGCGGGTCGACCACTCCCAGGGGGAGCGCACCATCGACGGCCTGGACGGCGCGATCGTGTGGTCCTCGGCGCTGGCGATCGGGGCGACGCTGCTGGTGGGCGCGTTCGCGGTGACACGGGTGACGCGGCGGCTGCACGCGACGGCGCGTGTGGCGCGGCGGATCAGCGCGGGCGACCTCGACGCGCGGGTCGGCGATGCCCGTGCGCAGGATCCGACGCGCCCGCAGGACGAGGTGGCCTCGGTCGCCGCCGCGCTGGACTCCATGGCGTCGTCGTTGCAGGGCAAGCTGCTCGCGGAGCAGCGGTTCACCGCGGACGTGGCGCACGAGCTGCGCACTCCGCTCACCGGCCTGCACGCGGCGGCGGAGCTGCTGCCGCCGGGCCGGCCGACCGAGCTGGTGCGGGACCGGGTGGCCGCCCTGCGCACGCTCACCGAGGACCTGCTGGAGATCTCCCGGCTGGAGAGCGGGCGGGAGCGGCTGGAGGTGGATCCGGAGGCGCTCGGCGCGCTGGCCGGGCGGGTCGTCCGGGGCTCCGGCACCGACACGCGTGTCGACCTCGTACGGGACGCGCGGGTGGAGACCGACCGGCGGCGACTGGAGCGGGTGCTCGGGAACCTGGTCGCGAACGCGCACCGGCACGGGCGGGCACCGGTGGTGCTGACCGTGGACGGGCCGGTGATCACCGTACGGGACCACGGGGACGGCTATCCGGAGTACCTTCTCGCCCACGGGCCGCAGCGGTTCCGCACCGAGGGCGGGACGAAGGGGCACGGCCTCGGGCTGACGATCGCCCTGGGGCAGGCGGAGGTGCTCGGCGCGCGGCTGGAGTTCACCAATCCGCCGGACGGCGGGGCGCTGGCGACCCTGACCCTGCCTCAGCAGCCCTGACCGGTCCCGGACGGCAGGCCGGTGCCCCGATGGCTCAGTGCGGCGGGCGGTGCGTGCCGGGCGCTCCTAATGTGGCGATCAGTCACCTGAAGACCCGTTCGCTCCCGGGAGGAACTCCCATGTCCCTGCTGTCCGCACACTCCCCGCGCTCGCCACTCCTGCGCGGCCTCGCCACCGCCGTCGCCGCCGGCGCGCTCGCCACCGCCGTCGCCGTCACGCCCGCCGTCGCGAACGACGAGTGGGGCGGCGGGAACTCCGGTTCCGGCAGCGCCACCGCCTCCGGAGGCAACGGCGGCGACGCGTGGGGCGGCGGGCACGACGGCCGCCAGGAGCAGGGCAGCTACCGGGGCGTCGTCACCGCCGACCGGCTGCCCCTGCGCACGTCGCCGACGCGCGGCGGAGAGGTCATCCGGTACGCCCACCGGGGCGAGACCGTCCGCATCTACTGCAAGACCCCCGGCGACAAGGTCAAGGGCAATCCCCTCTGGTACCTCCTCACGGACGGCACCTGGGCCTGGGGCGCGGCCCGCTACATCGACAACATCGGCCCCGCGCCGCGCTGGTGCTGATGCGGACGACTCACACACCACACCATTTAGGTAAGTTCCGGACATGACCAAGGCCGGAACCGGAACCGGAATCACCGTGGCACAGGCGGACGCGCCCGCTCCCGTCCCCCGTCTCCCCCGGCGCCGTGGCGTCGAACTCACGCTGATCCTCATGGCCGTCCTGCTGTCGGTGTTCGGCTACTGCAACGTCGGCCTCGCCCAGCACGGCACCCTCCCGCCCGGCGCCGCCGGTTACGGCGCCGGGCTCGGGGTGCTCGCGCTCCTCGCCCATCTGGCGGTACGGCTGCGCGCCCCCTGGGCCGACCCACTCCTGCTGCCCATCGGGGTGCTGCTCAACGGCCTCGGCCTGGTGCTGATCTACCGGCTCGACCTGGAGACGCCGGGCGACCGGGCCGCCCCCACCCAGCTGGTGTGGTCGACGCTGGGCGTCGGACTGTTCATCGTGGTCGTCCTGCTCCTGCGCGACCACCGCGTGCTCCAGCGCTACGCGTACGTCTGCGTCGCCGCCGCGCTCGCCCTGCTCACCGTGCCGATCTTCTTCCCGGCCGTGAACGGCGCCCGCATCTGGATCCGGGTCGAGGGCTTCTCCATCCAGCCCGGCGAGTTCGCCAAGGTGCTGCTCGCGGTGTTCTTCGCCGCCTACCTGGCCGCCAATCGCGGCGCACTGGCGTACGCGGGCCGCCGCCTGTGGCGGCTCCAGCTGCCCACCGGCCGCGTCCTCGGCCCGATCGTGGCGGTGTGGCTGGTCAGCGTCGGCGTCCTGGTCCTGGAGCGCGACCTCGGCACCTCGCTGCTGTTCTTCGGCCTGTTCGTGGTCCTCCTCTACGTCGCCACCGGCCGCACCGGCTGGATCGCCGTCGGCCTGCTGCTGGCCTCGCTGGGCGCGGTCGCCGTGGGCTGGCTGGAGCCGCACGTGCACAGCAGGGTGGAGGACTGGCTGCACCCCTTCGCGTCGATCGAGGCGGGCCGGGGACCCAACCAGCTGGCCCAGTCGCTGTTCGCCTTCGCCGCGGGCGGGGTGACCGGGACGGGCCTGGGCCTCGGCCACTCGGTCCTGATCGGATTCGCCGTCAAGTCCGACTTCATCCTGGCGACCGCGGGCGAGGAGCTGGGCTTCCTCGGCCTGACCGCGATCTTCCTGCTGTACGCGCTGCTGGTGGAGCGCGGCTACCGGGCGGGCCTCGCCGCGCGCGATCCCTTCGGCCGGCTGCTCGCGGTCGGCCTCTCCTCGATCGTGGCGCTCCAGGTGTTCGTCATCGCGGGCGGGGTGACCGGCCTGATTCCGCTGACCGGCATGGCGATGCCCTTCCTGGCCCAGGGCGGCTCCTCGGTCGTCACCAACTGGGCCATCGTCGCGCTGCTGATCCGGGTGAGCCACGCGGCCCGCAGCCAGGCCGGCCGGGCCGACGGGCGGGTGGCGCCGTGAGAGCCGAGCAGCTCCGGTGACCCGGCACATCCGGCACGCCGCCGCCTTCTGCGCCCTGCTGCTGGTCGCCCTGCTGGTGAACGCCGCCCGGGTGCAGATCGTCCAGGCCCCGGAGTACGACGACAACCCGGCCAACCGCCGCCCGGACATCGCCCGCTACCAGCAGCCGCGCGGCGACATCCTGGTCGGCGGCGAGCCGGTCACCGGCTCCCGGGACACCGGCGAACACCTGCGCTTCGAACGGACCTACCAGGAAGGTCCGTTGTACGCGCCGATCACCGGCTTCGCCTCGCAGGCGTACGGGACGACCCTGCTGGAGCACGCCGAGGACGGCCTGCTGTCCGGCACCGACCCGATGCTCGCGCCGCTCCCCCTCTGGAACGACGTCACCGGGGTCCACAATCCGGGCGGCGACGTCGTGACGACGATCGACGGGGCCGCGCAGCGGGCGGCGTTCGAGGGGCTGGGCCGGCGCAAGGGGGCGGTGGCGGCGATCGAACCGTCGACCGGCCGGATCCTGGCGCTGGCCTCCACGCCGTCGTACGACCCCCAGCTGCTCTCCGGGAACAGCGCGGACGCCACCCGGACCTGGGACCGGCTGAACGGCGACCCCGACAAGCCGATGCTGAACCGGGCGGTGCGCCGGACCTACCCACCGGGTTCCACCTTCAAGGTGCTCACCGCGGCGGCGGCGCTGGACGCGGGCGTGATCCGGGACCTCGACGCGCCGACCCGCTCCCCCGACCCGTACACGCTCCCCGGGACACGTACCCGGCTGACGAACGAGGCCGACGGCTGCCGGGACGCCTCGCTGCGGGAGGCGTTCGAGTGGTCCTGCAACACAGTGTTCGCCAAGCTCGGCGTGGACGTGGGCGTGCGGGACATGGCGGCCACCGCGGAGGCCTTCGGCTTCAACGACGACGGACTGCGCATCCCCTTCGCCGTCTCGCGGAGCACCTTCGACGCCTCGGTGGACCGGGCGCAGCTGGGGCTGTCGTCGATCGGGCAGTACAACACGCGGGCGACTCCGCTCCAGATGGCGATGGTCGCGGCGGCGGTGGCCAACGGCGGCCAGGTGCGCTCGCCGTACCTGGTGGAACGGACGATGCGGGCGGGCGGCAGCCTGGTGGCGACCGCCGGCGCGCGGCCCACCCGGGAGGCGATGCGCCCCTCGACGGCGGCGCGGCTCAAGGAGCTGATGACCGGCGTGGTGGAGAAGGGCACCGGTGCGAACGCCGCGATCCGCGGCGCCACCGTCGGCGGCAAGACCGGCACGGCCCAGCACGGCGTCGGCAACTCGGGGACGCCGTACGCGTGGTTCGTCTCGTGGGCTCAGGGTGACGGCGACCTGGAGCCGAAGGTCGCGGTCGCGGTGGTGGTGGAGGGCTCGGCGGCGGACCGCGAGGACATCAGCGGGGGCGGGCTGGCGGCGCCGATCGCACGGGCGGTGATGGAGGCGGTGCTCAAGTCCTGAGCCGGGGGCACCAAGGACGCGCTCGACGCCGGGCAACGCTCGACCCGGTGAACGCGACCGCCGACGCGGCCGACGCCGTACGCGTTCACGCCGCGGACGTCGTGCCCGGCGGGGACGGCGGTGCCGGTGACGGGCGAGGTGCCGGAGGGGCCGGGCCGCTCGGTCCGGGGACCTGAGCGCCTCCCACTTCTTTACTCACGGTCAACAAGTCGTGCGCAGGGGATTGACGAGCTTGCTGACACGCAGTCTCATAAGACGAAGTGAGTGAGTGACCGCGGGTAACCCGAACCGTACGACGAGGTGGGACAGCCATGACGACCCTGACGGAAGCCGACGCGCTCGAGGGCCTGCGCGACGCGCTCGGCCTGCTCAAGGACCGGGAGCAGGTGGCCGAACGGCTGCTCGACTCTTCCGCCAAGCACTCCTTCGACCCGGACAAGGAGCTGGACTGGGACGCGCCCTTCGAGGACGGCAAGTGGTTCTGGCCGCCGGAGCTGGTGTCGCTGTACGACACCCCGCTGTGGAAGCGGATGAGCGAGGAGCAGCGCATCGCCCTCTCCCAGCACGAGGCCGCGGCGCTCGCCTCGCTCGGCATCTGGTTCGAGCTGATCCTCATGCAGCTGCTGGTGCGGCACATCTACGACAAGGCCGCCACGAGCGCGCACGTGCGCTACGCGCTGACCGAGATCGAGGACGAGTGCCGGCACTCGAAGATGTTCGCCCGGCTGATATCCCGCGGGGAGACGCCGTGGTACCCGGTGAGCCCGGTCCACCAGCACCTGGGGCGCCTGTTCAAGACGATCTCCACCACGCCCGGCTCCTTCACCGCCACGCTGCTCGGCGAGGAGGTCCTGGACTGGATGCAGCGGCTGACCTTCCCCGACGAGCGGGTCCAGCCGCTGATCCGGGGGGTCACGCGCATCCACGTCGTGGAGGAGGCCCGCCACGTGCGCTACGCCCGCGAGGAGCTGCGCCGCCAGATGGTGACGGCCCCGAAGTGGTCGCAGGAGTTCACCCGGATCACCTCCGGCGAGTTCGCCCGCGTCTTCTCCATCGCCTTCATCAACCCCGAGGTGTACACGAACGTCGGCCTGGACAGGCGCGAGGCCCTGGCCCAGGTGAAGGCCAGCGGCCACCGCAAGGAGATCATGCAGACCGGCGCGAAGCGCCTCACCGACTTCCTGGACGACATCGGCGTGCTGCGGGGCGTCGGCCGGAAACTGTGGAGGTCATCGGGGCTGCTGGCGTAGACGGGACGGTCCGGTCCGCTCGCGTAGGAGGCCGCGGGGGTGTGCGGGTTACGCTGCGGTTCATGACCCCGCAGGCCCCCACCCCCGCCTACCGCCGGCTCAGTGTCGAGGAGCGCCGCGTCCAGTTGCTCGACGCGGCGCTCGCCCTCTTCGCCAACCGGCCGCCGGAGGAGGTCTCCCTGGACGACGTGGCGGAGCAGGCCGGGGTCTCGCGGCCGCTGGTGTACCGGTACTTCCCCGGCGGCAAGCAGCAGCTGTACGAGGCCGCGCTCAGGTCGGCCGCCGACGAGCTGCGGCTGTGCTTCGACGAGCCCCGCGAGGGCCCGCTGCTGGCCCGGCTCTCCCGCGCCCTGGACCGCTACCTCACCTTCGTCGACCAGCACGACACCGGCTTCAGCGCCCTGCTGCGCGGCGGCAGCGTGGCGGAGACCTCCCGGACCTCCTCCATCGTGGACGGCGTGCGCCGGGCCGCCGCCGAGCACATCATGAGCCACCTGGACGTCGCCGGGCCCGGCCCGCGGCTGCGGATGACCGTCCGGATGTGGATCACCGCGGTCGAGGCGGCCTCGCTGATCTGGCTGGACGAGGACAAGCAGCCGCCCGTCGACGAGCTGCGGGACTGGCTCGTCGATCAGTTCCTCGCCGTGCTGACCGTCACCGCCCGCCGTGACCCGCAGACCGCGACGCTGGTCGAGGCGCTGGCGGTGGACGTCTGACACCGGTGCGGGGGCGCCCGACAACGGTGCCGGGAGATCTGACACCGGTGCCCGGATCGCTGACACTGGTGCCGTGAAGAGCGAAGACACCCCCTTCGAGGGCGGCCCGATGGACGGGCGGGTGCTGCCCGTGCTGGTCGGCATGACCGGGCACCCGCCGAAGACGTACCGCATCCCCGTACCGGGCCCGGACGGCGGCCCGCCCACCGTGCTCGTGTACCGGAGGGTGCCCCGGGGCGACGCCCGGGGCGGGCTGCGGTTCGCCCGCTGGAAGTACGTCCACGACGCCGAGGGCCGCAAGGGCAGCGGGCGGAAGTGGCCCTGGTCCAGGCCGGACCCCGGGCCCGCCCCCGATCCAGACGCCACGCCGGGTGGCAAGCCGGACGACGCCCACGGGTGACCCCGTTGCGCCGAACCGCGCACACTCGGCGCGCGGAGCCCCGGAACACGTCACATGCTCACCGTGCGGAGCGGACCCGCCGCCCCGCCCGGGAGGTGATGGCGTGTCAGGAAGGCTTCTGCGTCTGGTGTGTACGGCGGCGGTGGCGGCCGGGATCGTCCTGTCGCCCGTACCCGCCGCGGCCGAACCCGAGCCCGACGCCGGCGGCGAACGCTCCGTGGCCGAGCTGCTGACGGATCTTCAGCGGCTGTACCGGGAGGCGGAGAAGGCCACCGAGACCTACAACGGCACCGAGGAGCGGCTGAAGGAGCAGCGGGCCGAGGTGCGACGGCTGGACGCCGAACTGGCCCGGACCCGGCTGTCCCTGCACGACAGCCGCGGCGCGGCGGGACGACTGGCCCGGCAGCAGTACCGGAACAGCGGCGACCTCTCCCCCTATCTGCGGCTGCTGCTGGCCCGCGACCCGCGGCACGCCCTCGACCAGGGGCACGTGATCGGGCGGCTGGCCCGGGAGCGGGCCGATACGGTGGGCCGCCTGACCGGCGTCGAGAAGAAGGCCGACGAGCTGGCGGGGCGGGCGCGCAAGGCCCTGGACGAGCAGGTCGCCCTCGCGAAGCGGCAGGAGGAGGAGCGCGACGACGTCCGCGACCGGCTGCACGCCGTCGAGGAACTCCTCGCCTCGCTCACCCCCGAAGAGCTGGCCGCGCTGGCGGAGTTCGAGACGAGCGGGATCGCCGAGGAGCAGGAGCGGTTCATGGCCTCCGGGGCGCTCGGCGACGACGGCAAGCCCTCCGCCGAGGGCGACCGCGCGGTGCGCTTCGCGGTGGAGCAGCTCGGGAAGCCGTACGAGTGGGGCGCGGAGGGCCCCGCGTCGTACGACTGCTCGGGCCTGACCTCGGTGGCCTGGGGCCGGGCCGGGACGCCGATCCCGCGGACCAGCCAGGAGCAGTGGGCGCGGCTGGACCACGTCCCGCTGGGCGAGCTGCGCCCCGGTGACCTGGTCGTGTACTTCCCCGAGGCCACCCATGTGGCGATGTACCTCGGCGACGGAATGGTCGTCCAGGCACCGCGCCCCGGCGCCGAGGTCAAGGTGTCACCGATCACGGCCAACCCGGTCCTGGGCGCCGTACGGCCCGACCCCGGCGGGGAGCCTCTGCGGCGGTACACGCCACCGAAGCTCCCCGAGGGGGCGACGGACGGGTCCGACGCGGGGTACGCGGACGCCTACGCGCCGGCCGCGCCCGAGACCTCCATCAGGTAGCCCTCGGTCTTCGCCGGGTCGTAGAAGAAGTTCTCGAAGTCGGCCGGGTCGTTGAAGCCGTTGGCGAAGCGGTCGGCGACGGGCTGGAGCTGGCCGGCGGCGCCGATCAGGTTCAGGATGTGCTCCGGCGGCGGGGCGAGCATGGCGTTCGTCCACTTGGTGACGTGCTGGGCCGTCTCCCAGTAGCGGTCGAAGGTCTGCTGCATCCAGGCCTCGTCGAACTCCTCCTCCCCCCGCTCCAGGATGGAGGCGAGGTAGGAGGCGGCGCACTTGGAGGCGGAGTTGGAGCCCTGGCCGGTGATCGGGTCGTTGGCGACGACCACGTCGGCCACGCCGAGGACCAGGCCGCCGCCGGGCAGGCGGCCGATGGGGTGGCGGACGGTGGGGGCGTAACGGCCGGCGAGGGTGCCGCCGGCGTCGGTCAGTTCGACCTTGGTGGCCCGCGCGTACTCCCAGGGGAGGAACCTCTCCATGAGTTCCAGGGTCAGGGAGAGGTGCTCCGCCGGGTCCTTGACGTCCTTGAAGGCGTCCAGCGGGCCGCCGGGTATGCCCTCCCAGAACAGGATGTCGGCACGGCCCGAGGTGGTGAAGGTCGGCATGATGAACATCTCGCCGACGCCCGGGACCAGGTTGCAGCGGACGGCCTCCGTCTCCGGGTGCTCCGGGCGCGGGCCCATCCCGTGGACGTAGGCGACGGCGAGGGCGCGCTGCGGCTCGCTGTACGGGGAGCGGGAGGCGTCGCGGCCGAACATCTGGACCAGCTCGCCCTTGCCCGCCGAGACGAGCACGAGGTCGTAGGCGCGGGAGAAGTAGTCCAGATCGCCGACGGCCGCGCCGTGGATGACCAGTTGGCCGCCGCGCTGCGCGAAGGTCTCCATCCAGCCGGCCATCTTCACCCGCTGGTCGACCGACTGCGCGATGCCGTCGAGGCGCCCCAGCCAGTCGATCGCGCGCTGCGAGGGGCCCGGGTCGAAGGAGCCGGGGGCCGCCACCGAGACGCCGAGTCCCTCGATCTTCGGGGCCTGGGACTCCCAGAAGTTCAGCTGGAGATCGCGCTCGTGCTGGAGTGCCGTGTGGAACATGCACTGCGTCGACATCACCCGGCCGGTGCGGATCTCGTCCGCGGTCCGGTTGGACATCAGGGTGACCTCGTAGCCGTGCGACTGGAGGCCGAGGGCGAGCTGGAGGCCGGACTGGCCGGCTCCGACGACGAGTATCTTCCGCATGCGGTGTTCCGTCTCCTACTCGGGGGTTTCGTCGAGCGCGTGGCCCACGAGGGACAAGAGGGTCTCGATGGCCGAGATCCGGCGGCGCGCATCCATGATCATTACAGGTATGTGCGCGGGGATCGTCAACGCCTCCCGCACGTCCTCCGCCTCGAACAGCTCACTGCCGTCGAAGTGGTTCACGGCGACGACGTACGGCAGTCCGCAGCTCTCGAAGTAGTCCAGGGCCGGGAAACAGTCCTTCAGACGGCGGGTGTCGGCCAGCACGACGGCGCCGATCGCGCCGCGCACCAGGTCGTCCCACATGAACCAGAACCGCTGCTGGCCCGGCGTGCCGAACAGGTAGAGCACCAGATCGTCGTCGAGCGTGATGCGGCCGAAGTCCATGGCCACGGTGGTGGTGAGCTTGCCCGGGGTGGCGGTGAGATCGTCGGTCTCCTCGCTCGCCTCGGTCATCAGCGCCTCGGTCTGCAGAGGCGTGATCTCCGAGACGGCGGTGACCAGCGTGGTCTTGCCGACACCGAAACCACCCGCCACCACGATCTTCGTGGCTATGGGCGCACGGGTGCCGTCCGTCTGCCAGGGCTGCATGGGCTCGTCGGGGTCGACGAGTGGGGAGACGCCGTAGGCGGCGGCGTCAGAGACGACGGAGTCCACTGAGCACCCTTTCGAGCAGAGCGCGGTCCGGGCGGCCTGTGCCGTGGCCGGTTCCGGTGCCGTACACACGGATCTTTCCCTGGTCCGCCAGGTCGCTGAGGAGCACGCGGACCACGCCGAGCGGCATCTTCAGCAACGCGGCGATCTCGGCCACCGTACGCATACGGCGGCACAGTTCGACGATGGCCCGCATCTCCGGCATCACGCGGGAGGTGAGGGAGCCGTTCGTCAGTTCCTTGCGCTCCTCGGCGGCTTCCAGCGCGGCGGTGCCGGCCGTGGCGCCGACGAACGTCTCGACGAGCAGGACGTGGCCGAAGCGGGTGCGGCCGCCGGTGAGCGAGTAGGGGCGTACGCGGGCGGGCTTGCGGTCGGCACCGCGTACGGGGAGGTTCTTCGGGGATTTCCTGGGGCTGCTGCTCATCGGGTACTCCCCGTCGAGGTCGACTCGGTCTCCAGGGATTTCCGCAGCTCGCTGCGGAGTTCGGGGGTCAGGACATGGCCGGCGCGGCCGACGAAGAGCGCCATGTGGTACGCGATGACGCTCATGTCGGCGTCCGCGGAGCCGTGCACGCCGAGCAGCGAGCCGTCGCTGATCGACATCACGAACAGGCTGCCCTCGTCCATGGCGACCATCGTGTGCTTCACGTTGCCGAAGTCCATCAGCCGGGCGGCGCCGATGGTGAGGCTGCCGACGCCGGAGACGACGGTGGCGAGATCGGCGGCGGAACCACGCGGGCCGGTACGGCGCACGGCCTGGGCGTCGCGAGCCGCGTCGTTGCGGTCCTGGTCGGAGGAGAGCAGCAGGAGGCCGTCGGAGGAGACCACCGCGACCGAGAGGATGCCGGGCACCTCATCGACCAGGTTGGTCAGCAGCCAGTGCAGATTGCGGGCTTCACTGCTGAGTCCGAAGGTACTGGGCGCGGTCAACTACTTGCCTCCTCGACAGTGCCCCCCGTGGCTTCTTCGGTTGTCCCTGCTGCGCCGGTCGGCGCCTCGGTCCGAGCGGTCCGGTCGGCGATCTCCGCCTCGACGTCGCGGCGGCCGGCCTCCGCCCCCCGGCGGAATCCCCCCAGGCGGCGGCGGAGTGCGTCGGCGTCGACGGAACCCGCCGTGCGCGGCCGTGAGGCCGCCGCGGGTGTGCTGAGCTTCGGGGTCCGCTTGGGCAGGCCCTTTTCGGTGACGGGCTCGGCGGTCTCGGCCGGCCCGGTCGTCTCAGTGGTCCCGGTGGTCTCGGTGGTTGCGGTGGTACCGGATTCCTCGGCCCGCGCGGTGCCCTCGTCCGGGGTGCGGTCGTGGGTGTCGGGGCCGATGGCGTAGGGGCCGGCGGTGCGCTGTCCGGGGAGTCCGGGCGCGGTGGGCTCCTGCGGGGCCGGCTCCGGCGTGGACTCCTCCGGCGCCGGGGTCCGGACCGGCAGCAGGAGGGCCATCGTGCTGTCGTCGGGGAGGTCGCGGCCCGGGAGGGACGACTGGGCGCCCTCCGGGTCCGGGACGGACTCCGGGTCCGAGCCCGAGCCCGAGCCCGAGCCCGAGCCCGAGGCCAGGCTGTCTTCCCGTGCCTGCTCCGTCTCCGCCTCCGCCTCCGGAGCCGGGGCCGGTGCCGGGGCCGGAGCCGGGGTGGTCTCCAGAGCCTCTTGCGGAGCCGTCTCCTCGCGCCCCGCCGCGTCGGCCTCAGCGCGCCGTACGGCCTGTTCCGCCGAGGCGACCAGCGGGTCGGCGCCCTCTCGCGTGCCCTTCTCCGCGCGGCCGTGCAGGACGTTGGAGTTGGCCTCCGCGTCGGCGCCCGGCAGGGAGAAGGAGCCCGTGCCGTCGGACATCGGAACGGTCGGGGCGAGTGCGGCCGGCGGGGCCGCCGCGAGCAGGGTGCTCGGGAGGACCACGACGGCCGCGACACCGCCCTGCTTCTGCTCGCGCAGCCGCACGCGCGCCCCGTGCCGGTGGGCGAGCCGGGCCACGACGTACAGGCCGAGCCCGAGACCGTCCTCGCCCTCCTGGTCGTAGGGCGCCTCCGGGTCGAAGTCGGTGAGGCGGGCGTTGAGCCGCTGGAGCCGCTCGGTGGCCATGCCGATGCCCTCGTCCTGGACGGAGAGCATCACCTCACCGTTCTCCAGCAGCCAGCCGGAGATCTCGACGGGCAGGTCCGGCGGCGAGAAGGAGGTGGCGTTCTCCATCAGCTCCGCGAGCAGGTGGGAGAGGTCGTCGGCGGCGAACCCGGCCACGTGCGCGTGCGGCGGCAGCGCGGCGATACGGACGCGCTCGTACCGCTCGATCTCGCTGACCGCGGCCCGGACCACGTCGACCAGCGGTACCGGTCCGGCGCTGTGCTGGACGTGCTCGGTACCGGCGAGGACGAGGAGGTTCTCGCTGTGCCGGCGCATGACCGTGGCGAAGTGGTCGAGCTTGAAGAGCGTGGAGAGGCGGTCCGGGTCCTGCTCCCGCTCCTCCAGGCTCTCGATGACCGCGAGTTGCCGCTCGACCAGGCCGAGGGTGCGCAGCGCGAGGTTGACGAAGGTGGAGCCGATGCTCTTGCGCACGACCTCCAGCTGGGCGGCGGACTCGGCGAGTTCGGCGCGCAGTTCCTCGCGGGCGTCGGCCATCTTCTGCCGCTGGCCGACGAGGTGCTTACGGTCGGCCTCCAGCGTGTTGACGCGGTCGGCGAGCGTGGCGGCGTGCGTGTGCAGGGCGTTGACGGAGCGGACGACCTGGGCGAACTCGTCGTTGCGGCCGGTGAAGGCGACGGGCTCCTCGGCCGTCGGGTCCTCCGCTCCGGCGAGCCGGGCCGAGCCGCGGCGCAGCACCGAGAGCGGGCGGGTGAGGGTGCGGGCCATGGCGGTGGCGACGCCGACGGCCAGCAGGATCAGGGCGCCGAGGGCGGCGATCCGGATCTCCAGCGCGGTGACGTCGTCGTCGCGCAGCTTCTCCAGAGCCGTGGTGCGCTTCTCGTAGAGGGCGGACTCGGCGCCCCGCATGGCGTCGACGCGGGCGGACAGCGCGGCGTCCAGCCTCTTGGTGCTGGTGCCGAGGTCGTCGTCGGAGAGCGTCGGCTCGTCCGTGAGACCGGCGAGGTACTTGTCGGCGGAGTTGACCTCGGGACCCGCGACCGTGGCGTCGAAGCTGCCGCGCGCCTCCTTGGGCGCGCCCTCGCGGAAGTCGGCGAGGGCGGCGTCCGAGCGCACTCGGGCCTGCTGGGCGGCGGCGGCGAGTTCGTCGCGCTGCTTGGCGTCGGCGTCCGAGGACGTGGTCGTCTCGGTCGGCAGGCCCGTGACCGGGTCGATGACCGTCTCGGTGCTGCTCGGCACGTTCAGGGCCGCGAGCAGCAGACCGCGGGTGGCGGCGGCCTGCTGGACGGCGGTGTCCAGTTCCGCCAGGGCGTAGGCGCCGGCGCCCGCGCGGGGCGGCATCCGCTCGGCCAGCTCCTCGGCGAGGGCGTGGAGTTCGGTGATCGCCTCCGAGTACGCCTCGTGCGCCTGGAGAGCGGTGCTCTTGCCGGTGAGCGCCGCGCGGCGCAGTGCCGCGACGGCGTCGAGGTCCTCGCGCAGGGAGGCCGGCGTGTCGGTGTCGGCGCGCAGTTCCTCCACCTGACGGTCGACGCGGGCGCTGCGCTGCTCGGAGGGCGCCTTGGACTCGGGGCGGCCGGCGGCGATGTAAGGGGTGACCTCGTCCCGCTCGTCGGCGAGGGAGTGGGCGAGGGTCAGCGCGCCCTGGGTCTGCTCGGCGAGCGTCACCAGTTCCTGGGAGTCGTGCAGTTGCCCGGAGGCGGCCACGACCGACGGGGCTCCGGCCCCGGCGATGGCGGCGGCCACGACCGCCACGGCGGCGATGAGGCGGTTGCGTACGTGGGTCGGACGGCCCTTGCCGACGGGGACCTGGGGCGGCTCCGGGATGGAGGTGCCGGGGCTGCGCTCCGCGCTCCCCGCGGGGGCCGTCTGCTTGCCTGTGCGACGAGGCCGCGTCTTCTGCACCGGTGCTCGCATTCCTGACTCGTGTACCCGTGGGCCCGGGTGGCGCTCCGTCAACTGGCCGGTCGGCGCGTGCACCCTCCGCCACGCTCTGGACTGCTCCTCGGCCGCCGACCGCGCGTCGGACGGGGAGACCGCGTGAGCGGGGCAGGCACCCCACCGGATCCCGACCCTCCCAGTGCCAGTGGGCGGTGGGCGCGCATCATCCGACCCGCCACCCGAAGGAGTGAACCCCGGACGGGAGTTGGGGAGCAAGTTCCCCCGGCTCGTGCGACGCGCCTGCGCGGCGCGTCGGTTGGACGTCTGCGACGGGCGGTGGCACTATGTGCCGCCACGCGTTGCCGGAGTGCCGAATTCCAGCCCAAAACCGGCGCCTGACCTGCGCCCCTGCGTCGATCCCGAGGCACCTGCCGGCCTTTTGTGGATGCCGTGAAGAGGTCGTGCAGACTGGCTGGATGCGCACGGAACTCGTCTCGGAACCCGGCCTCACCGACCACCCCAACGAGGACTTCGCGAGTGTCGGACTACCGGCCTCGGGACAGGGTGGTTCGCTCGTCGTACTGGACGGCGTGACACCGCCGCGGGGTGCGACGGGGTGTCTGCATTCCGTGCCCTGGTTCACCGCGCGCCTCGGTGGCGCTCTGACCGAACTGACCGTTTCACTGCCGGATATCCCCCTCGCCGAAGCCTTGTCCCGCGCCCTCGCTCGTACCTCGGCGGCACACGCGGAAACCTGTGACCTTTCTCACCCACGAACCCCACAGGCAACCGTGGTCCTGGCCCGCTGGTCCCCCACCGCCGTCGAGTACCTGGTCCTGTCGGACTCGGCCCTGCTGGTGGAGGCCCCCGACGGCACGGTCGCGGCGGTCCTGGACGACCGGCTGGCCCGGCTGCCCCGGTCGGCCCTGGCCACGGACGCGATGATCGACGCCGACCTCCGCAACAAGGAGGGCGGCTTCTTCACGGCCGCGGCCGACCCGGCGGTGGCGGCTCGGGCGGTGACGGGCGTGCTGCCGCGCGGCGAGGTGCGGACGCTGGCAGCGCTGACGGACGGGGCGGCGCGGTGGGTGGAGACGTTCCGGGAGGGCGACTGGACGGACTGCCTCGCGCTGGTGCGCAAGCAGGGCGCGCAGGCGCTGGTGGACCGGGTGCGGGAGTTGGAGCGGGCGGACGCCGCGGGTGCCCGGGCGTTCCTGGGGCGCGCCAAGGTGCACGACGACGCGACGGTGGTGTACGCGGAACTCTGAACGCCGCTGCACAGGGAGCCCTGACACCGGTGTACGCGGAACCCTGAACGCCGCCGCACAGGGAGCCCTGACACCGGCGTACGCGGAACCCTGAACGCCGTGAGCCGCTGTCCTACCTCTCCATCCCCCGGTTCAGTTGCCGCAGCAGCCGGGCGAGTTCCGTGACCTCGCGCGGGTCCCAGTCGGCGAGCCGGCCGGCGTACCGTGCGCGGCGTGCCTCCCGCACCCGGCTGACGCGCGTCTGGCCCTCCGGGGTCAGGGTGACCAGCCAGGCGCGGCCGTCGGCGGGGTCGGGTTCACGGGCGACGAGGCCGAGGTCCTCCAGGGCGCGCAGCTGGCGGGACATCGTCGCCTTGCCGACGCCGATGTAGGCGGCGAGCTCCGTGGCGCGCTGTCCGCCGCACTCGCCGAGCCGCACGAGAAGGCCGTACGCCGACGACTCCAGGTCGGGGTGAACCTCGCGGGCCATCTCGCCCTGGTTGGCCCGTGCACGCCGGAGCAGGACCGTCAACTCCCGCTCCAGCGCCAGGAACTCCGGTTGGTTCACACCACTGCCGGACGCGTCGAATTCGACTCCGCGACCGCCGCCGTTCCCGCCTTCGTGCACGTCAGCCCCTGCCTCGATTTTCCCGGTCCTGAAAGTTTCCGCCACGGGCCGTCATCACCGCAGCTCGGCAAGTATTTCGCAGGCTTAGACCAACGGCAGACTCCGGACCCTCTTCCCACCCCTCGTTCTACGTGCGTAGCGTCTTCACCGGACCCGCGAATGGCATGCTCACGCCACTCACGGGTTCTCCCCACTCGCGCATCCCCCACCGAGCACCACCGAACCATCGGAGGCACGTCATGCCCGTGCACAGATCCGGCTCGGCCCGCAAGCGGCGCTTCGCCGTCACCGGGATCCTGCTCGCCGCGTTCTCCCTGGTAGCCACCCTCCCCGCCCACGCGTCGTCGGCCGCCGACATCCCACCGCGCGGCTCCGCCCACATGGGTATGGGCGTCGTCGAGCACGACGGGCGGCACGGCACCCCCGTCCCGGGCGACGCCACCCAGACGGAGGGCGTCGACGTCTCCGGCCACCAGGGCAACGTCGCCTGGTCGACCCTGTGGAACAGCGGGGTCAAGTGGGCCTACGTCAAGGCAACCGAGGGGACGTACTACACCAACCCCTACTTCGCCCAGCAGTACAACGGCTCGTACAACGTCGGCATGATCCGCGGCGCCTACCACTTCGCCACCCCGGACACGACGAGCGGCGCCGCCCAGGCCAACTACTTCGTCGACCACGGCGGCGGCTGGTCCCGCGACGGCAAGACCCTGCCGGGCGCGCTGGACATCGAGTGGAACCCGTACGGGGCGACCTGCTACGGCAAGACGCAGAGCCAGATGGTCTCCTGGATCCGCGACTTCCTGAACACCTACAAGGCGCGCACCGGCCGCGACGCCGTGATCTACACGGCCACCAGCTGGTGGACCCAGTGCACCGGCAACTACGGCGGCTTCGCGGCCAACAACCCGCTGTGGATCGCCCGGTACGCCTCGACGGTGGGCACGCTGCCGGCCGGCTGGGGCTTCTACACGATGTGGCAGTACACCTCGTCCGGGCCGACGGTCGGGGACCACAACAAGTTCAACGGGGCCCTGGACCGCGTCCGGGCACTCGCGAACGGCTGACGGTCCCCCTATTTCTACGGGCGAAGGCCCGGGCCTCCCTCACGGGACCCGGGCCTTCGCCTCGTCCGGCCTTCGTCCGTCACGCCGCGACCGGAACCTCCGACTCCGCACCGTTCGTCGCCGGTGCGAGCGCCAGTTCCAGGACCTGGCGGACGTCGGTGACGGCGTGGACGTCGAGCTTGTCCAGCACCTCCGCCGGGACGTCGTCCAGGTCGGGCTCGTTGCGCTTGGGGATGATCACCGTGGTGACGCCCGCCCGGTGCGCCGCGAGCAGCTTCTGCTTGACCCCGCCGATCGGCAGCACGCGGCCGGTCAGCGAGACCTCGCCGGTCATCGCCACGTCGGTGCGGACCAGCCGCCCGGAGAGCAGGGAGGCCAGCGCCGTGGTCATCGTGATGCCGGCGCTCGGACCGTCCTTGGGGACCGCGCCCGCCGGGAAGTGGATGTGCACGCCCCGGTCCTTCAGGTCGGCCACCGGCAGCTCCAGCTCGGCACCGCGACTGCGCAGGAAGCTCAGCGCGATCTGCGCCGACTCCTTCATCACGTCGCCCAGCTGACCGGTCAGGGTCAGTCCCGCCGCGCCCGTCTCCGGGTCGGCCAGCGACGCCTCGACGTACAGCACGTCACCGCCGGCGCCGGTGACCGCGAGGCCCGTGGCCACGCCGGGCACCGAGGTGCGGCGCTCGGCCGGGTCCTGGGCCGACTCGGGCACGTGGTGCGGCCGGCCGATCAGGGCGCGCAGCTCGCCCTCGGTGACGGTGAAGGGCAGCTCCCGCTCGCCCAGTTCGTGCTGGGCCGCCACCTTGCGCAGCAGCCGGGCGATCGACCGCTCCAGGGTGCGCACGCCCGCCTCGCGGGTGTACTCGCCGGCCAGCTTGCGCAGCGCGCCCTCGTCGACCGTGACCTCGTCCTCGCCGAGCCCGGCGCGCTCCAGCTGGCGCGGGAGCAGGTGGTCACGGGCGATGACGATCTTCTCGTCCTCGGTGTAGCCGTCGAGGCGGACCAGCTCCATGCGGTCGAGCAGGGCCTCCGGGATGGCTTCCAGGACGTTGGCCGTGGCGAGGAACACGACGTCGGACAGGTCCAGCTCGACCTCCAGGTAGTGGTCCCGGAAGGTGTGGTTCTGCGCCGGGTCGAGGACTTCGAGCAGTGCGGCGGCCGGGTCGCCCCGGAAGTCGGAGCCCACCTTGTCGATCTCGTCGAGGAGCACGACCGGGTTCATGGACCCGGCCTCCTTGATCGCCCGCACGATCCGGCCGGGCAGCGCGCCGACGTACGTACGCCGGTGGCCGCGGATCTCGGCCTCGTCGCGGACGCCGCCGAGGGCGACGCGGACGAACTTCCGGCCCATCGCGTGGGCGACGGACTCGCCGAGCGAGGTCTTGCCGACGCCGGGCGGGCCCACCAGGGCCAGTACGGCACCGCCGCGCCGGCCGCCCACGACGCCGAGACCCCGGTCGCCGCGCCGCTTGCGCACGGCGAGGTACTCGGTGATGCGCTCCTTCACGTCCTCCAGGCCCGCGTGCTCGGCGTCGAGCACGGCCTGGGCGCCCTGGATGTCGTAGGCGTCCTCGGTGCGCTCGCTCCACGGCATCTCCAGAACCGTGTCGAGCCAGGTGCGGATCCAGGAGCCCTCGGGCGACTGGTCGGAGGACCGCTCCAGCTTGTCGACCTCCTTGAGGGCGGCCTCGCGGACCTTCTCGGGCAGGTCGGCGGCCTCGACGCGGGCGCGGTAGTCGTCGGACTCCTCGCCCTCCTGTTCGCCGTTCAGCTCGCGCAGCTCCTTGCGCACGGCTTCGAGCTGACGGCGCAGCAGGAACTCCCGCTGCTGCTTGTCGACGCCCTCCTGGACGTCCTTGGCGATGGTCTCGGCGACGTCCTGCTCGGCGAGGTGGTCCCGCAGCTGCTGGGCGGCCAGCCTGAGGCGGGCGACCGGGTCGGCGGTCTCCAGCAGCTCGACCTTCTGCTCGGTGGTGAGGAAGGGGGAGTAGCCGGAGTTGTCGGCGAGCGCGGAGACGTCGTCGATGGCCTGGACGCGGTCGACGACCTGCCAGGCGCCGCGCTTGCGCAGCCAGGCGGTGGCCAGCGCCTTGTACTCCTTCACCAGCTCGGCGACCTGGCCGGGCAGCGGCTCGGGCACGGTCTCGTCGACGCGGGAGCCCTCGACCCACAGCGCGGCGCCGGGGCCGGTGGTGCCGGCGCCGATGCTCACCCGGTGCCGGCCGCGGATCAGGGCGCCCGGGTCTCCGTCGGCGAGGCGGCCGACCTGCTCGACCGTGCCGAGGACGCCGGTCCCGGCGTAGGTGCCGTCGACGCGCGGGACGAGCAGGACCCGGGGCTTGCCGGGCTCGGACCTGGCAGCGGCCTGGGCGGCCTCCACCGCGGCCCGCACCTCGGCGTCGCTCAGGTCCAGGGGGACGACCATGCCGGGCAGGACCACTTCGTCATCGAGCGGCAGCACGGGCAGGGTGAGCGGTGTGAAGGCTTCGGACTCAGCAGCCATGATCTCCCCTTCGGCAGTCAAGTTGAGTTACATCGACTCAATGTAAGGGAGCCCTCGATTGTTCCCCGGGGGGTGTTCGCTCTGAGCGATCAAGAGCGGAGGCGAGGGCGGCGGCGACGGCGGAGGCGCTGCGGCCCCCATGCGGGAGCACGGCCGGACGCTCCGGCATTCCCTGCCAGGATGGGCCGATGCCCACCACATCCCACGACTCCTACGACATCCCCGAAGTACTGGACCGTCGCGAGGGCCCGCACGGCGAGGTCGTCCTGCGCCGGCACGGGGCACTGCTGCAGATCATCGCGAACGGCTGCTTCCTGATGGACACCTCCGACGGGCGTTCGGAGCGGCGGCTGGTCGACGCGGCGGCCGAAGCGCTCACCGCCTCCGGCGGACGGAGCGCGCCCCACCTGCTCATCGGCGGCCTCGGCGTCGGCTTCTCGCTCGCACACGCGGCCGCCGACCCTCGCTGGGGCCGGATCGCGGTCGTCGAGCGCGAGCGCGCCGTCATCGACTGGCACCGGGACGGACCGCTGGCCGCGCTGTCCGGCGGAGCGCTGGCCGATCCGCGCACGAGGATCGTGGAAGCGGATCTCCTGGAATACGTCAATGAGACATCCGACACGTACGACGCGCTCTGCCTCGACATCGACAACGGCCCCGGCTGGACCGTCACCGAGGGCAACGACGGGCTGTACGCGCCGGCCGGACTGGCGGGCTGCGCACGGTTGTTGAGGCCCGGCGGGGTGCTTGCCGTATGGTCTGCGCAGCCCTCTCCGGAATTCGAAGAAACCTTGCGTAATGCCGGGTTCCAGCAGGTGCGTACCGAAGAGATCCCCGTTGCCCGGGGCGTTCCGGACGTCGTCCACCTCGGCGTCGGGCCTGGATAGCAAAGGCGCGGCGACTCCCCGTACGCTGCTGCTCTGACGCGGATCATTCAAGCGTCAAGCGCAGCCATGGGATCACCCCACGGATTCCGGAAAGCACACTTCAGGGGCGGGCGATGGAGCAGACACAGACCTCCCACAACGGCACGGCGACGGCTACTCCGGGCGCACAGCGACGGGTGCTGGTGGTCGAGGACGACCAGACGATCGTGGACGCCATCGCGACCCGCCTGCGCGCCGAGGGGTTCCTGGTGCAGACGGCGGGTGACGGTCCGTCCGCGGTCGACACCGCCGAGGCCTGGCAGCCCGACCTGCTGATCCTCGACATCATGCTGCCGGGCTTCGACGGTCTTGAGGTCTGCCGGCGCGTCCAGGCCCAGCGCCCGGTGCCGGTGATGATGCTCACCGCGCGCGACGACGAGACGGACATGCTGGTCGGGCTCGGCGTGGGCGCCGACGACTACATGACCAAGCCGTTCTCCATGCGCGAGCTGGCGGCGCGCGTGCACGTGCTGCTGCGCCGGGTGGAGCGGGCCGTGGTGGCCGCCTCCACGCCGCGCAGCGGCATCCTCCGCCTCGGCGAACTGGAGATCGACCACGCGCAGCGCCGGGTGCGGGTGCGCAGCGAGGACGTGCACCTCACCCCCACCGAGTTCGACCTGCTGGTCTGCCTGGCGAACACCCCGCGCGCGGTGCTCTCCCGTGAGCAGCTGCTGGCCGAGGTGTGGGACTGGGCGGACGCCTCCGGCACCCGGACCGTGGACAGCCACATCAAGGCGCTCCGCCGCAAGATCGGGGCCGAGCGCATCCGCACGGTGCACGGCGTGGGCTACGCGCTGGAGACACCTGCGCCATGAGCCGAGGACGGGAGGCCGCACGGAGGAGCCCCGGCCCCCGGAGCACCGGGGAACCCTGGGGCGGCGTACGCCCGTTCTCGATCAAGACCAAGCTGGGCGCGCTGGTCGTCACGTCGGTGCTGATCACCACCGGTCTCTCGGTGATAGCGGTGCACACCAAGACGGAGCTGCGCTTCATCACGGTCTTCTCGATGATCGCCACGCTGCTGATCACGCAGTTCGTGGCGCACTCGCTGACCGCGCCGCTGGACGAGATGAACGCGGTGGCCCGGTCCATCTCGCACGGCGACTACACGCGCCGGGTGCGCGAGAACCGCCGCGACGAGCTGGGCGACCTGGCCGTCACCATCAACCGCATGGCCGACGACCTGGAGGCCCAGGACCTCCAGCGCAAGGAGCTGGTGGCGAACGTCTCGCACGAGCTGCGCACCCCGATCGCGGGCCTGCGCGCGGTGCTGGAGAACATCGTCGACGGCGTCACCGAGGCCGACCCGGAGACCATGCGCACGGCGCTCGGGCAGACCGAGCGGCTCGGCCGGCTGGTGGAGACGCTGCTGGACCTCTCCCGCCTGGACAACGGCGTCATACCGCTGCGCAAGCGGCGCTTCGAGGTGTGGCCGTACCTGTCCGGCGTACTGAAGGAGGCCAACATGGTCGCTTCGGCGCGCGCGGGCCTCGCGTCCGGCTCCGGCAACCACACCCGCACCGACGTGCATCTGGCCCTCGACGTCTTCCCGCCGGAGCTGACCGCGCACGCCGACCCCGAGCGCATCCACCAGGTCGTCGCCAACCTCATCGACAACGCGGTCAAGCACAGCCCGCCGCACGGCCGGGTGACGGTCAGGGCGCGGCGCGGGGAGCTGCCGGAGTCGCTGGAGCTGGAGGTTCTCGACGAGGGCCCCGGCATTCCGCGTTCGGAGTGGCGCCGGGTGTTCGAGCGGTTCAACCGGGGTTCGGTGTCCCGGCCGCACGGTCCGGGCAGCGACGGCGGCACCGGGCTCGGCCTGGCGATCGCACGCTGGGCGGTGGATCTGCACGGCGGCCGGATCGGCGTGGCCGAATCCGAGCGGGGCTGCCGAATCCTGATCACCCTTCCGGGCCTGCCGTCGGCGTCGAGTTGACGTAGGGTTCGAAGCGGAGCGTCAAGATCCACTGCGTCCGCGCTGGCGGACACGTGTGATCAGGCACAGGCCCGCGTTTTCTCCGCGCCGGGTCCCGGTCTCCCCTTCCCACGCACAGCAGAACCTCGCTTGTTTCCCGCCATTTCCAGCGCCGAAACGCGGTCCGCGATGTGACTTACGCGACGATGAACGGGCCCGGTCTGACCTTCCGGGTCCAGGAGGCGTAGCCTTGATTCCCGCTGTCCACCATCTTGTGAAGAAGCGGAAGAGGGCGGTTCTCGCCGTGTCGCCACAGTCCCCCAGTAACTCGAGCATCTCGACCGACACCGACCAAGCGGGCAACGCGGGCAAGAACCCCGCGGCCGCGTTCGGTGCCAATGAATGGCTCGTCGACGAGATCTATCAGCAGTACCTCCAGGATCCGAATTCCGTTGACCGAGCCTGGTGGGACTTCTTCGCCGACTACAAGCCAGGAGCGGCCGCGGCCCAGTCCGCCTCCGGTGCCGCGAGCACGGACTCCGGAAGCGCGCCCCAGGCCGCCCCCGCGCCGCGGGCGCAGCAGCAGGCTCCCGCCCCGGCCCAGCCGGCTTCCCAGCCGGCCGCCGCACCCGCGAGGCCGGCCGCGCAGCCCGCCGCTGCCGCCCCGGCGGCTCCGGCCGCCGAGCCGGCCCCGGCCAAGCCCGCCGCCAAGCCGCAGGCGAAGGCCGCCGCGCCCGCCAAGGACGCCACCGCCACGGAGGGGCCCGCGGGCCCCGAGATGGTGACGCTGCGCGGCCCGGCCGCCGCGGTCGCGAAGAACATGAACGCCTCGCTGGAGCTGCCCACGGCCACGTCCGTGCGCGCGGTCCCGGTGAAGCTGCTGTTCGACAACCGCATCGTCATCAACAACCACCTCAAGCGCGCCCGGGGCGGGAAGATCTCCTTCACGCACCTGATCGGCTACGCGATGGTGCAGGCCATCAAGGCCATGCCGACGATGAACTACGCGTTCGGCGAGAAGGACGGCAAGCCGACGCTCATCAAGCCGGCCCACGTCAACCTCGGCCTCGCCATCGACCTGGTCAAGCCCAACGGCGACCGCCAGCTGGTCGTCGCGGCGATCAAGAAGGCCGAGACGCTGAACTTCTTCGAGTTCTGGCAGGCCTACGAGGACATCGTCCGCCGCGCCCGCGACGGCAAGCTGACGATGGACGACTTCTCCGGCGTCACGGTCTCCCTGACCAACCCGGGCGGCCTCGGCACCGTCCACTCGGTGCCGCGCCTGATGCCCGGCCAGGCCGTCATCATGGGCGTCGGCTCGATGGACTACCCGGCGGAGTTCCAGGGCACCAGCCAGGACACCCTGAACAAGCTCGGCATCTCGAAGGTCATGACGCTCACGTCGACCTACGACCACCGGGTCATCCAGGGCGCCGCCTCCGGCGAGTTCCTGCGCCAGGTCGCCAACCTGCTCCTCGGCGAGAACGGCTTCTACGACGAGATCTTCGAGGCGCTGCGCATCCCCTACGAGCCGGTCCGCTGGCTCAAGGACATCGACGCCTCGCACGACGACGACGTCACCAAGGCCGCCCGTGTCTTCGAGCTGATCCACTCCTACCGGGTCCGTGGCCACGTCATGGCCGACACCGACCCGCTGGAGTACCAGCAGCGCAAGCACCCCGACCTGGACATCACCGAGCACGGGCTCACCCTGTGGGACCTGGAGCGCGAGTTCGCGGTCGGCGGCTTCGCCGGCAAGTCCCTGATGAAGCTGCGCGACATCCTCGGCGTGCTGCGCGACTCGTACTGCCGCACCACCGGCGTCGAGTTCATGCACATCCAGGACCCGAAGCAGCGCAAGTGGATCCAGGACCGCATCGAGCGCTCGCACACCAAGCCGGAGCGCGAGGAGCAGCTGCGCATCCTGCGCCGCCTGAACGCCGCCGAGGCGTTCGAGACGTTCCTCCAGACCAAGTACGTCGGCCAGAAGCGCTTCTCCCTGGAGGGCGGCGAGTCCGTCATCCCGCTGCTGGACGCGGTCATCGACTCGGCGGCCGAGTCCCGCCTGGACGAGGTCGTCATCGGCATGGCCCACCGCGGCCGGCTGAACGTGCTGGCCAACGTCGTCGGCAAGTCGTACGCGCAGATCTTCCGCGAGTTCGAGGGCAACCTCGACCCGAAGTCGATGCACGGCTCCGGTGACGTGAAGTACCACCTGGGCGCCGAGGGCACCTTCACCGGCCTGGACGGCGAGCAGATCAAGGTCTCGCTGGTGGCGAACCCCTCCCACCTGGAGGCGGTCGACCCGATCGTCGAGGGCGTCGCCCGCGCCAAGCAGGACATCATCAACAAGGGCGGCACGGACTTCACCGTCCTGCCGGTGGCGATCCACGGCGACGCGGCCTTCGCGGGCCAGGGCGTGGTGGCCGAGACCCTGAACATGTCGCAGCTGCGCGGTTACCGCACCGGCGGCACGGTCCACGTCGTCATCAACAACCAGGTCGGCTTCACCGCCGCCCCGGAGTCGTCGCGTTCCTCCATGTACGCGACGGACGTGGCCCGCATGATCGAGGCCCCGATCTTCCACGTGAACGGCGACGACCCGGAGGCCTGCGTCCGCGTGGCGCGGCTGGCCTTCGAGTTCCGCCAGGCGTTCAACAAGGACGTGGTGATCGACCTCATCTGCTACCGCCGCCGCGGTCACAACGAGACCGACAACCCGGCCTTCACCCAGCCGCTGATGTACGACCTGATCGACAAGAAGCGCTCGGTGCGCAAGCTGTACACCGAGTCCCTCATCGGTCGCGGCGACATCACCCTGGAAGAGGCCGAGCAGGCGCTGCAGGACTACCAGGGCCAGCTGGAGAAGGTCTTCACCGAGGTCCGCGAGGCCGCTTCGCAGCCGTCCGCCGCGGAGCCCTCGGACCCGCAGGCCGAGTTCCCGGTCGCCGTGAACACCGCGGTCACCGCCGAGACCGTCAAGCGGATCGCCGAGTCCCAGGTCAACATCCCCGACCACGTCACCGTGCACCCGCGGCTGCTGCCGCAGCTGCAGCGCCGGGCGGCGATGGTCGAGGACGGCACGATCGACTGGGGCATGGGCGAGACCCTCGCCGTCGGCTCGCTGCTCCTGGAGGGCGTCCCGGTCCGGCTGTCCGGCCAGGACTCGCAGCGCGGCACCTTCGGCCAGCGGCACGCGGTGCTCATCAACCGCGAGACCGGCGACGAGTTCACGCCGCTGCTGTACCTGTCCGAGGACCAGGCCCGGTACAACGTCTACAACTCCCTGCTCTCCGAGTACGCGGTGATGGGCTTCGAGTACGGCTACTCGCTGGCCCGCCCCGACGCGCTGGTGATGTGGGAGGCGCAGTTCGGCGACTTCGTCAACGGCGCCCAGACGGTCGTGGACGAGTTCATCTCGTCGGCCGAGCAGAAGTGGAACCAGACGAGCGGCGTGACGCTCCTGCTCCCGCACGGCTACGAGGGCCAGGGCCCGGACCACTCCTCGGCCCGCCCGGAGCGCTTCCTGCAGCTCTGCGCGCAGAACAACATGACGGTCGCGATGCCGACCCTGCCGTCGAACTACTTCCACCTCCTGCGGTGGCAGGTGCACAACCCGCACCACAAGCCGCTGGTCGTCTTCACCCCGAAGTCGATGCTGCGCCTCAAGGCCGCGGCGTCGAAGGCGGAGGAGTTCACGACGGGCCAGTTCCGCCCGGTCATCGGCGACGACTCGGTCGACGCGGCCGCGGTCAGGAAGGTCGTCTTCTGCGCCGGCAAGGTCTACTACGACCTGGACGCCGAGCGGAAGAAGCGCGGCATCACGGACACGGCCATCATCCGCATCGAGCGCCTGTACCCGCTGCCGGGTGCCGAGCTCCAGGCGGAGATCGCCAAGTACCCGAACGCCGAGAAGTACCTGTGGACCCAGGAGGAGCCGGCGAACCAGGGTGCCTGGCCGTTCATCGCGCTCAACCTGATCGACCACCTGGACCTGGCGGTCGGCGCCGACGTCCCGCACGGCGAGCGCCTGCGTCGCATCTCGCGTCCGCACGGCTCGTCCCCGGCCGTCGGTTCCGCCAAGCGGCACCAGGCCGAGCAGGAGCAGCTGGTGCGTGAGGTGTTCGAGGCCTGAGCCTCCGAACGGCCTGACGGCCCGACGTCTGAGGGCCCGCCCCCCGGGAGACCGGGGGGCGGGCCCTCGGCGTGCTGGGCCTGCCTATCCTGGGACCAGCGGTTTCCGCAGCATCCGACCCTGTCCGGCCCACCCGGCCCGACCGACCATCCGACGGAGAGCACGTTGTACTTCACCGACCGCGGCATCGAGGAACTGGAGAAGCGGCGCGGCGAGGAGGAGGTCACCTTCGAGTGGCTCGCCGAGCAGCTGCGGACCTTCGTCGACCTGAACCCGGACTTCGAGGTACCGGTGGAGCGGCTGGCGACGTGGCTGGCGCGGCTGGACGACGAGGACGACGAGGACGAGTAGTTCCACCGGGGGCGCGCCACCTCGGCTCCGGGGCTGTCACGGCCACGGGGGGCGCGGGGGCGCGCCACCGCGGCTCGTACGGAGTGGCGCACGGCCCTCGGGGGCGCACCACCACGGCCCGCACGGACTGGCGCGGCCCCCAGGAGCGCACCGCCACGGCCCTTACGGAGTGGCACGCCCCCGCGGAGGGGGCGCGCCACTGCGAAGGGGGCGCGCCGCTTCGGAGAGGGCGCGCCACTGCGAAGGGGGCGCGCCGCTTCGGAGAGGGCGTGCCGCTTCGGAGAGGGCGCGCCGCTTCGGCTCCCGCGCTGTCACGGCCGCCGCCGTGCCAGCCCGTACGTCACCCCCAGCGCGCCGTGCGCGACCAGCAGCGCCCCCGCGGTGGTCCAGCCGCCGGCACGGTGTCGCAGGCCCCAGGCGGTGAGCGACAGGCCGGCCGCCATCTGGGCCGCGGCCAGGGCGCGGGCGCCGGGGCCGCCCACCCAGGGCATCCAGGGGGCGAGTCGGCTCTCGTCGGCGGTGGGGTGGCGTCCGGCGGCCTCGGTCCGCCGGGCGTCGGGCAGGGCGCGGGCGGCCGCGCCAAGGCGGTCGGCGGGTTCGCCGGGGTCGAGTCCGGCGGGGAGCGCGACCCCCGCACGCGTGAGAACCGCGAGCAGTCCGCGCAGCCTGGTACGGGCGTCGGCCCCCGGGTCCGGCTTCGTCAGCCGGTCCAGCGACTGGACGTCCAGGACCGGGTCCAGACCCAGGCGGGCCGCGAAGGTCCGCATCGCCTCGTCCTCGCCGGCCGGGGTGCCGCCCGCGAGCCACACGTAGCCGACAGGGCGGCGGAATCCGGACGCGAGGGTGTAACCGGCCCGGTCGGCGTCCCACCACAGGGCGAGTACGGGCCACGGGGCGCCGACGGCGAGGGCCCCGGCCCAGCCCGTGAGTACGCGGTCGACCGGTTCGTCGCCGTGCCGCCAGGGCCTGCCCTCCGGAACGAGCACGCTCCACTCCTCGCCGGCGCGGACCAGCGGCATGCGTTCGCCCAGCAGCGGGGCGACGGCGGCGACGGAGTCCGGCTCCGCGCGGCACAGCAGCAGCGCACCGGCAGCGGGATCGGACACGGACTCTTCCGTCGACATGCTCTCAAGCTAGGGCAATTCAGCCCCTTCGGCCGATCACTGGTCACCAGAACGGGTGTCTTGACTTTCCGCGCCCGCGATATATCGTGAATCACGGAGGACGCGATATGGCGCGTTCGGTCGAGGAGGTCTCACCATGTCCGAGTGGTCCGTCGCGGAGCCCAGGAAACTCACCTTCGACGAGTCCGTGAGCGAGCTCCACGTACGCATCGTCAATGGAACAGTGAACGTCGTGGGCACGGACGAGGGTTCCGCCCGCCTGGAGGTCTCGGAGATCGAGGGGCCGCCCCTGGTCGTGACCCACCAGGACGGCGTGCTCACGGTGGCCTACGAGGACCTGCCCTGGAAGGGCTTCCTCAAGTGGCTCGACCGCAAGGGCTGGCGCCGCAGCGCGGTGGTCTCCCTGGCCGTGCCGACGGGCACCCGCCTGGAGGTGGGCGTGGTCAGCGCCGCGGCCGTGGTCTCCGGGCTCGACGGGCGCGCCGAGGTGAGGGGCGTCTCCGGCGACACCACACTGGTGAGCCTCGCGGGCCCGGTCCGCGCCGACACCGTCTCCGGGAACGTGGAGGCGCAGGCCCTCACCGGAGACCTGCGCTTCAACTCCGTCTCCGGCGACCTGACGGTGGTCGAGGCGGGCTCGTCCGTCCGGGCCGACTCGGTGAGCGGTTCGATGATCGTCGACCTGGACTCCGCCGGCGGGCCCACCGACATCAGCCTGACCAGCGTCTCGGGTGAGATCGCCATCCGGCTGCCCCAGCCGGCCGACGCGGAGGTGGAGGCGAACACGGCCAGCGGCACCGTCTCCAGCGCCTTCGAGGACCTCCGGGTGGGCGGCCAGTGGGGCGCCAAGCGGATCACCGGCCGGCTCGGCGCGGGCAACGGCCGCCTGAAGGCCACGACGGTCTCCGGCTCGATCGCCCTGCTGCGCCGTCCGGCGGCGCAGGACACACCGTGGGAGCGGGAACCGCGGAGCACCGGCCCGGCGGGCGACGCTCAGGACGACTCGGGGGACAATTCCGCTTCCGGCCGGGACCACGGCGCCGCCGGCGCCCCGGCCGACGGCACGACCGACAAGAAGGTGCTCTGACATGTCCCCCGTCTTCGCCCACGGCCGCCTCCGTCTCTACCTCCTCAAGCTCCTGGACGAGGCCCCGCGCCACGGCTACGAGGTGATCCGGCTCCTCGAAGAGCGTTTCCAGGGCCTGTACGCGCCGTCGGCGGGCACGGTGTACCCGCGCCTGGCCAAGCTGGAGGCCGAGGGCCTGGTCACCCACACCACCGAAGGCGGCCGCAAGGTGTACGCCATCACGGACGCCGGCCGCGCCGAGCTGTCCGACCGCAGTGGTGAACTGGCCGATCTGGAGCTGGAGATCCGGGAGTCGGTCGCCGAACTCGCCGCCGAGATCCGGGCCGACGTGCGCGGTGCCGCGGGCGATCTGCGCCGGGAGATGCGGGCCGCGGCCAGCGCGGCCCATCGGGGCACCGGCGCGGGAGCGCACGACGAGGGCAGCGGCTCCGCCACCGGCACCGCTGACGCCGACGACAAGGAGGCCTGGCGCGCCGCCAAGGAGGAGATGCGGCGCGTCAAGCAGGAGTGGAAGGAGCAGGCCCGCCGCGCCAAGGACGAGAGCCGCCGCGCCCGCGAGGAGGCCCAGCGGGCCCGGCGCCAGGCCAAGGAGGCCCAGGAGCGGGCCCGGGTGCAGGCGCAGGAGGAGGTGCAGCGCATCGCCCAGCGGGTCCAGGAACAGGTGCAGGACCACTTCGCGCGGGGCGACTGGCCGACAGGTCTGCGCGAGGGCCTGAGCGAACTGGCCAAGGAGGTCGGCGACTTCGGGAAGGACTTCGGAAAGGAGTTCGGCAAGGACTGGGGCTTCGGCCGCACCGACGCCGAGAAGTCCGCCCACCGGCCCGAGTACTCCGCCACCCCCGAGGACTTCCCGGCCGGTTACGCACCGGCCTGGGCCCACGAGGACGCCGCGGAGGCCACCGGCGACCCGGCGCGAGACCTGGACCGGCTGCTCGACCGCTTCCGGGACGACATCCGCGACGCGGCCCGGGACCACGGCGTCACCGCCGACCAGCTCCGCGACGCCCGCCTCCAGCTGTCGACCGCGGCGGCGCACATCGGGGCGATACTGCGCACCCCGAAGGCCTGAGCCCTCGCGCGCGGCTCCCCCGGCCCAGCACCGCAAACGCCCGGCCGGGGGGCGAGGCCGCGCAGGTCAGGCGCAGGCCTCCCCCGCACCGCCGCCCAGCACCCTGGTCAGCGACTCGTGGGTCACCCCGTGGTCGGCGAGCACCTCGGCGGGCACACCGGGACGGACGGTGAGGGCGAGCAGGATGTGCTCGTCCCCGATACTCCGGTCGCGCCGGGCGACGGCGGCCCGCAGGGCCAGCTCCAGCACCTCCTTGGCGCCCTTGCCGAAGCTGCGGTGCTGCCCGGACCACCAACGCTTGCCGGTCCGTTCCCCGGACATAGCGCCGACGCCGTGAGCCTCCTCCACCCGGGCGACGATCTCGGAGACGTCGATCCCCAGCCCGGCGAGGGCGTCGGTCTCGGCCCGCGTCAGCCCGGCACGGCGTCGCGCCTCCGCCAGTGCCCGCCGTACCGCGTCCTCGCGTTCCCCGACCCCGAGCGCCGACAGCGCGAAGGAGGCGCGGCTGCCCTCACGGTCCAGCAGGGCGAGGAGCAGGTGCTCGGCGTCGACGGTCTGCGCCCGCGCCCCTTCGGCGTGCTCGACCGCCCCCTGCACCACGGCCCGGGCGTCCTTCGTGAATCGCTCGAACATCAATGCCTCCCGTACTTCTTGTGCACGGCCTGCCTGCTGACTCCGAGTTCCGTGGCGATCTCCTGCCACGACCACCCCTGATTGCGCGCGCTGCGCACCTGCACCGCCTCCAGCTGCTCCAGCAGCATCCGCAGCGCGGCGACGGCCCGCAGCCCGACCCGAGGGTCGCGATCACCGGCACGCGCGGCGAGATCGGTTGCTTCGCTCATGAAGTCAACATAGGTTGACACCCCGGAGTGCGTCAACCACAGTTGACACACTCCGGGGTGTCGGAGGCACGCGGGGACGCGTCAGGAACCGGCGAGCACGATCTTGCCGAACAGTCCTCCGGAGGCCATCCGCTCGAAGCCCTCGCGGGCCCGGTCCATCGGAAGCACCTCGTCGATGACGGGACGCACACCGGCCGCCGCGCAGAAGGACAGCAGGTCCTCCAGCTCGTCCTTGGTACCCATCGTGGATCCGACGATCTTGAGCTCCAGGAAGAAGACCCGGGTCAGCTCCGCGTGCGAGGGCCGGTCGCCGCTGGTGGCGCCGGAGATGACGAGCGTGCCGCCCGGCCGCAGCGACTTCACCGAGTGGGACCAGGTCGCGGCGCCCACGGTCTCGATGACGGCGTCGACCCGCTGCGGCAGCCGCGCGCCCGGCTCGACGGCCTCCACGGCGCCCAGCTCCAGGGCGCGCTTCCGCTTGGCCTCGTCCCGGCTGGTGGCGAAGACCCGCAGTCCCGCCGCCTTGCCCAGCACGATCGCTGCCGTGGCGACCCCGCCGCCGGCGCCCTGCACCAGCACCGAGTCCCCCGGACGCACCCCGGCGTTGGTGAACAGCATCCGGTACGCCGTCAGCCAGGCGGTCGGCAGACAGGCCGCCTCCTCGAAGGACAGTTCCTTCGGCTTGGGCAGGATGTTCCAGGTCGGCACGGCGACCTGCTCGGCGAACGTCCCCGGGTAGCGCTCGGTGAGGATGGAACGGGGCTCCTTGGGGCCGACCCCGTGGCCGGACTGACCGATCACGGAATGCAGGACGACCTCGTTGCCGTCCTCGTCGACACCGGCGGCGTCGCAGCCGAGGATCATCGGCAGCCGGTCCTCCGGGAGACCGACGCCGCGCAGGGACCACAGGTCGTGGTGGTTGAGGGAGGCGGCCCTGACATCGACGACACTCCAGCCGGGACGGGCCTGGGGAGCCGGACGCTCTCCCAACTCCAGGCCGGTCAGCGGCTGGTCGCGGTCGATTCGGGCGGCGTAGACAGCGAACATGACCTTGACGATAGGTTCCCGACCCGCCGACCGGAACCACGACGCCCTGTGACACACGCCCTCTTGCACCACCCACCCAGCTGCGGGCAGTCGCGCCTCCCCCGTGCCTGAACGGCCCGGGAGGCACCCCCAGGGGCGGCACGGATGGGCGGTGGGGGCACCTCCCGCCCGAGCGAAGGCGAGAGTGGGGGAGGCACCCCCTCACCGCCGGGCCGCGCACCGACCCCCGCCCAACCCCCGCGCCACCCCACCGATCAAGCGTACGGCCCCGTCCACCAGGGACGAGGCCGTACACCACACGCAGCATCACACCGTCACCGGCACGATCACACCGTCACCGGCGCGCGACCCCCTCCGCCCGAGCCGCCGCCGCCACCGCCGCCGTAACGGCCGGCGCGACGCGCTCGTCGAACGGGGACGGGATGACGTAGTCCGCGGCGAGGTCGTCCCCCACCACGGAGGCCAGCGCCTCCGCCGCCGCGAGCTTCATGCCCTCGGTGATCCGGGACGCCCGCACCTGCAGCGCGCCCGCGAAGATGCCCGGGAACGCCAGCACGTTGTTGATCTGGTTCGGGAAGTCCGAGCGCCCCGTCGCGACGACCGCCGCGTACTTGTGGGCGACCTCCGGGTGCACCTCGGGGTTCGGGTTGGCCATGGCGAAGACGAACGCGCCCTTCGCCATCGAGGCGACCGCCGGCTCCGGCACCGTACCGCCGGAGACGCCGATGAAGACGTCGGCGCCGGACAGGGCCGCCTCCAGCGAGCCGGACAGCCCCGCCTTGTTGGTGAAGGAGGCCAACTCCCGCTTGACCGGGGTCAGGTCGTCCCGGTCGGCCGAGACGACGCCCTTGCGGTCGGCGACCGCGACGTCCCCGATGCCGGCCTCCACCAGCATCTTGGCGATGGCGACGCCGGCCGCGCCCGCGCCCGAGATCACCGCCCGCAGCTCACCCAGCGTCCGCCCGCTCAGCCGCGCGGCGTTCCGCAGGGCCGCCAGCGTCACGACCGCCGTGCCGTGCTGGTCGTCGTGGAAGATCGGGATGTCCAGGCGCTCCTGGAGCTTGCGCTCGATCTCGAAGCACCGCGGCGCCGAGATGTCCTCCAGGTTCACGCCGCCGAAGGAGGGCGCGAGCCGCACCACCGTCTCGACGATGTCGTCGGCGTCCGTGCAGTCGAGCGCGATCGGGACCGCGTCCACACCGCCGAACTGCTTGAACAGGATCGCCTTCCCCTCCATCACCGGAAGAGAGGCTTCGGGCCCGATGTCACCGAGTCCCAGAACGGCCGTACCGTCCGTCACGACCGCCACGACCGATGACTTCCAGGTGTAGTCGTGCACGAGGTCGGGCTGCTCGGCGATCGCGCTGCACACTTTCGCGACGCCGGGCGTGTACGCCAGGGACAGGTCGTCCTTGTCACGGACCGGCACGGTGGCCTGCACGGCCATCTTGCCGCCGCGGTGCAGCGCGAACGCGGGGTCGAAGGAGTCGAGGGGCTCCGCGCCCGCCTCCTGCTCCGTACTGGCGTCGCTGTCGCTGCGAGGATTGACGATCTCCGCTGCCACTTTGTCTTACCCCTTAAAAGTTCATGGTTTGAGGGTTTGTCCACTCCTGGTGAGGAATGGGCGGGCACCGCGCAGGAGGATGGCCGTTGGGACCACGTGGGCCCTGCGCGACGGGCGCGCCGCACACGCGCCCTGAGCCCCTGATGAGGGGTGTAAAGAACCTTCTTACCCGACGGACACCCACCGCGACGAGTCCGATAAGGGCAAGCTCACATGTCGGACCTCGGTCGCCGCATGCCGGTGACATGGCTCATACCCAGGGATCCGGACAACTTCTCGTCGCCCCTTGACAGGCGCGGAGAACAAGCTTTCAGCAGCTGCACGCACCGCTGAACCGTGCCCGTATATCGAGGAACACCGAAGATCTTTCGGCCGGAAGGGCAGATTCCCGTAAAGGTTCGGTCGTGATGTACCGACCTGGTGCGGTTCGGGGGGTGACCCGTTATCCGATTTTGACATGACGTCCCCCCTGAATGGCCGAGTCCGAATGGCAAGATGCCGTAATCACACGAGGTCGCGGCACTCGAAGGCGTGTGCTCTCGTCGACCCACGGCGCCTGCCGGTCACCCGGCCGGCGTCCCGTCCCACCGGAACACCACCGTCCCCATCGGCATCTCCCTTCATCCGCCGGAGGAACCACCATGACCGCAAGCTCCACCCGTCGTACGACCGCCGCGCACTCCCGGCTAGCAGCGGTCGGTGCGATCGCGGTCGCAGGCGCCCTGCTGCTCACCGGATGCGGCGACCAGACCGAGAGCAGCGGCTCCGGCAGCGGCGACAACCAGTCCGCGGCGGGGGCCCCGCTGGCCGACAAGCTGCCCCAGTCCATCCGTGACAAGGGCGTCATCAAGGTCGGCTCCGACATCGCCTACGCCCCGGTCGAGTTCAAGGACAAGTCCGGCAAGACGGTCGGCATCGACCCGGACCTCGCGGACGCCATGGGCAAGCAGCTCGGCGTGAAGTTCGAGTTCGAGAACGGCACCTTCGACACCCTGATCACCGGTCTGCGCTCCAAGCGCTACGACATCGCCATGTCCGCGATGACCGACACCAAGGACCGCCAGGAGGGCGTCGACTCGGACACCGGCAAGAAGGTCGGCCAGGGCGTCGACTTCGTGGACTACTTCACCGCCGGTGTCTCGATCTACACCAAGAAGGGCGACGACCAGGGCATCAAGACCTGGTCCGACCTGTGCGGCAAGAAGCTGGTGCTGCAGCGCGGCACCGTCTCCGAGGACCTCGCCAAGGCCGAGAACGAGAAGTGCCCGGCCGGCAAGAAGATCTCCATGGAGGCCTTCGACAACGACCAGCAGGCCCAGACCCGCCTGCGCGCGGGCGGCGCCGACGCCGGTTCCTCCGACTTCCCGGTCGCGGCGTACGCGGTGAAGACCTCCGGCGGCGGCAAGGACTTCGAGCTCGTCGGCGAGCAGGTCGAGGCCGCGCCGTACGGCATCGCGGTCGCCAAGGACAGCACGCAGCTGCGGGACGCCCTGAAGGCGGCGCTGGACGCGGTGATCGCCAACGGCGAGTACAAGAAGATCATGGACAAGTGGGGCGTGGCGGAAGGTGCCGTCACGGAGGCCACCATCAACGGCGGCAAGTGACCGCGCGGCGGGCACTGAAAGGCAACATCCGTGACTGTTGACATCGACAAGACGGCGGGCGGCCCGGCCGACACCCCGCCGGCCGGACCGGAGGCCATCAAGGCCATCCCGGTCCGGCACTACGGGCGGTACGTCTCCGCGGTCGTCGCGCTCGCGCTGCTGGCCGCCGTCGTCTACGCGTTCTCCCAGGGCAAGATCAACTGGGGTGCGATCCCGGACTACTTCTTCGACGACCGCGTCCTGACCGGCATGGGCAAGACGCTCCTGATCACCGTCCTGGCGATGCTGATCGGCGTCGTCGGCGGCATCCTGCTCGCCGTGATGCGGCTGTCGAAGAACCCGGTGACCTCGTCCATCGCGTGGTTCTACATCTGGTTCTTCCGCGGCACGCCCGTCCTGGTGCAGCTGGTCGTCTGGTTCAACCTGGGCCTGGTCTTCGAGTACATCAACCTGGGCCCGTTCTACCGCGACGAGTGGTCGGACTTTATGACGCCGTTCCTGACGGCACTGCTCGGCCTCGGCCTCAACGAGGCCGCGTACATGGCGGAGATCTGCCGCGCCGGTCTGCTCGCGGTCGACGAGGGGCAGACCGAGGCGGCGCACGCGCTCGGCATGAGCCACACCAAGACGCTGCGCCGGATCGTGGTGCCGCAGGCGATGCGCGTGATCGTGCCGCCGACCGGCAACGAGGTCATCAACATGCTGAAGACGACCTCACTGGTGTCGGTCGTCCAGTACGCCGAGTTGTTCAGGGTCGCCCAGGACATCGGCCAGACCTCCGGCGCCCCGGCCGAGATGCTGTTCCTGGCGGCGGCCTGGTACCTGCTGCTGACCTCGGTCTTCAGCGTCGGTCAGTACTACCTGGAGCGCTACTACGCACGCGGCTCCAGCCGCAGCCTGCCCGCCACCCCGATGCAGAAGATCAGGGCGAACCTGCTGTCCCTGTCGAACCGCTCCAGCACGTCGGGAGGTACGGCATGACCGCCATGGTCAAGGCCGAAGGCGTCCACAAGTCCTTCGGCGCCGTCGAGGTCCTCAAGGGCATCGACCTGGAGGTGGAGCAGGGTGAGGTGTTCTGCCTCATCGGCCCCTCGGGCTCGGGCAAGTCGACCTTCCTGCGCTGCATCAACCACCTGGAGAAGATCAACGCCGGGCGGCTCTACGTCGACGGCGAGCTGGTCGGATACCGCCAGAAGGGCGACAAGCTCTACGAGCTGAAGGACAGCGAGGTCGCGGTCAAGCGCCGGGACATCGGCATGGTCTTCCAGCGCTTCAACCTGTTCCCGCACATGACGGCCGTCGAGAACGTCATGGAGGCGCCCGTACAGGTCAAGGGCGTCAGCAGGGCCCAGGCCAGGGACCGCGCACGCCAGCTCCTGGAGCGCGTGGGCCTGGGCGACAAGGCCGGCAACTACCCCTCGCAGCTCTCCGGCGGCCAGCAGCAGCGCGTCGCCATCGCGCGGGCGCTCGCCATGGACCCGAAGCTGATGCTGTTCGACGAGCCGACCTCGGCCCTGGACCCGGAGCTGGTCGGCGACGTCCTCGACGTCATGCGCGACCTCGCCGAGTCCGGCATGACGATGGTCGTCGTCACCCACGAGATGGGCTTCGCCCGCGAGGTCGGCGACAGCTTGGTCTTCATGGACGACGGTGTGGTGGTCGAGTCGGGCAACCCGCGCGACGTCCTGACCGACCCGCAGCACGAGCGGACGAAGGCGTTCCTGTCCAAGGTCCTCTGACAGGGGTGGTCGCGGGGAGGGGCGGTGCGGGTGTCACGCACCGCCCCTCCCCGCGTTCGCCGCTACGTCAGCGCCGGCAGCAGCGTGTTACTTCAGTGCCAGCAGCAGCGTGTCCGACGGTGAGCACCACACCGGCCGTACCTCGCCGAAGCCCTTCTCGCGCAGCACGCGCGCGTGCCACGCCGCCGAGGGCGTGTCGCCGTCGGCGTGCTCGCCGTAGATCTCGAAGCGGCGGGCCGTGGGCCCGGCGAGGACCGGGTCCTTGGCGGCGAGCTGCCACCATTCGGCCCAGTCGAGCGCGCCGTCGCGCTTGGCCGCCTCCATCTGCGCGTGCCGCTGGGCGCGCTCGGCCGCGTTGATCCGGGGCGTCGTCTCGTCGATCATGTGGTCCGCGTTCATGAAGACACCACCGTCGCGGACCAGCTCCGCGACCCGACCGTAGAGGGCCGCGAGGGGTCCGGCGTGGAACCAGTGCAGGGCCGTGGCGGTCAGGACGGCGTCGTAGGAGTCGTACGGCAGCTTCGCCGTCCAGTCGGGATCCTTCAGGTCGGCGGTGACCAGGGAGACCCGTTCGTCGCCCGCGAAGGTGCCCTCGGCGATGGCGAGGAGCGCCGGGTCGAGGTCCACGCCGGTGCTGGTGGCCTCCGGGAACCGGGCGAGCAGCCGGGCCGTGATGGTCCCGGTGCCGCAGGCGAGGTCGAGCACGCGCGGTGCGGGGCCGACCAGGGCCTCGACCATGTCCAGCATGGTCCGGAAGCGTTCCTCACGGTCCGGCATGTACCACTCCTGCTGCCGGTCCCAGCTGGCCTGCCAGGCGTGCCAGTCGGCGGCGGGCGTGGTGGTAGTGGTGGTCTCCGAGTCCGTCATCGAGCCCCTCCGTCGGATGCGTACGTAATACCCTGGAACCACGATCAGCTGTTACCTGATCGCAGGCACGACCCTAGAGCCCCTTCGTAAGGACTACAAGTGGAACTGGCCTATTACTCGGATTACGCCGTACGCCTCGTCAACACCGAGGAACCGGGCCGGGGGCAGGACTCACTGACCTCGGTCGAGGCCGTCCGCGAGCTCTTCGGCGCCAACCAGTCGGCGGCCCGGCGTGCCACGGACGCGGACGTGACCCGGTTCCGCTCGGTCCGGGGGCGGCTGCGCGCGGTCTTCGAGGCGGCCGACGGCGGCGACGAGACCCTCGCCGTGGACCTCCTGAACTCGCTCCTGCTGGAGTTCCCGGTGAGCCCGCAGATCTCCGGCCACGACCACCGCGACGACGACGGCAGCCCGCTGTGGCACATGCACCTGGCGGACCACCCGTCCAACGCGACCGCCGGTTTCGCCGCCATCGCGGCGATGGGCCTGGCCTTCCACCTCACCGAGTACGGCGTGGACCGGCTGGGCCTGTGCGAGGCCGCCCCCTGCCGCAACGCCTACCTGGACACCTCCACCAACCGCTCCCGGCGCTACTGCTCGGACCGCTGCGCCACCCGTGCCAACGTGGCGGCCTACCGTGCCCGCAAGCGCTTGGAGGCGGACCGGTCGGTCAGCACCGGCCTGAGCGCCGACAGCGCCCAGCGGACCACGGCGAACGGCGAGCGCTGACCCCGCCGCGGCGGCCGGTACCGCAGCCGCGCCCTGCCGAGGACGAACTCCTGGGGGACGGCCCCGTAGTCGGTGCTGTCCCCGCCGGCGAACGCGTTGTCCCCGAGCACCCACCAGCCGGCCCCGCGCCGCTCGACGGCCCGCTTGACCACGAGCAGGTCCTGCTGGAAGGGATGCCGCAGGACGACCACGTCACCGGGCCTGACCTTGGCCCCCCAGTGCACCAGGAGCACGTCCCCGTGGTGCAGCGTGGGCACCATGGACGGCCCGGTCACCTCGGCCGGCCCGAAGGGCAGGGCCCCTCTCGCGCGTTCGGTCTCCTGCGACAGCTGCTCCGGCATGACCCGGCACCTCCCCGGTCTTTCCTCCACCAGTCTCAGTCTCACCCCGGACTTTTGTCCTAAGCCCACGGGGGCACTCGCGAAATCGGGCCTCCCAGGGAGTAATGTCCCCCCTGAGAAGACGATCACGAGGAAGGAACGGCTGCATGCTTTCCCGCCTGTTTGCCCCCAAGGTCACGGTCAGCGCCCACTGCGACCTGCCCTGCGGCGTGTACGACCCTGCCCAGGCCCGCATCGAGGCGGAGTCGGTGAAGGCCGTCCAGGAAAAGATGGCCGGCAACGACGACCCGCACTTCCAGGCCCGCGCCACGGTCATCAAGGAGCAGCGAGCCGAGCTCGCGAAGCACCACGTCTCCGTGCTGTGGAGCGACTACTTCAAGCCCCCGCACTTCGAGAAGTACCCGGAGCTGCACCAGCTGGTCAACGACACCCTGAAGGCCCTGTCGGCCGCCAAGGGTTCGACCGACCCGGCGACCGGCCAGAAGGCCCTGGACTACATCGCCCAGATCGACAAGATCTTCTGGGAGACCAAGAAGGCCTGACGACCGGTCAGCGTCCGGGAGCCGGCGATCGGTGCACCATCGCAGGCCGAAGGAACAGCCCGAAGGGGTCCTGCCGCCCTCGCGGCCGGACCCCTTCGGCGTTCCCGCGGCCAGGAGTGACGGCTCAGCGCTTCCTGTCGTACGTCCGCACCACGACGCCGTTGCCGAAGGTCCGCACCGTCTCCGGAACGAACTCGGAGACCTGGAAGCCGGAGCCGAACATCGGCATGCCCGTGCCCAGCACCACCGGGTAGGTCTTGACGACCAGCTCGTCGATCTCGTCGATCAGCTCGCCGGCCACGACCGAGCCGCCGCACAGGTAGATGTCGAAGGCGCTGTCCTCCGCCTTCAGTTCGCGGACCCTGCCGACCAGGTCCGCCGGGATGATCTCGACGTTCGGGTCGGGCGACTCCGTGAGCGTGCGCGAGGCGACGTACTCGCGCAGGTGGGCGTACGGGCTGGTGATGCCCTCCCTCAGGGCCAGGTCGTAGCTGGCCCTGCCCTGGACGACCGTGTCGAACCGCTTGTTCGGCAGGTCGTCGATCCCGAGCCGCCGACGCCCCTGGGTGGACACCGTCTCCGGATACTCCGACGCCAGGAACGCGAAGAACTCCTCGTCGACGAACGGGAACATGAAGGACGCGTCGCCGTCCGGGCCGCCGATGAAGCCGTCGATCGAACAGGCGATGAAGTACGTGAGCTTGCGCAAACCGGTCTCCTCCGTTTGAACCACCTCATTTATAGTACTCCGCTCGTAGTGGTTCAAGAAGGTTTTCGGTTTCGGCCATCGGAGCTCGGTCCTCAGCGCTCGGTTCTCGGCGCTCGGTCCTCGGAGCACCGCTCTCGGTCTCAGCGCGCGGCGATCAGGCGGTCGCCGGGTTTCGCGGCTCGCGCCACATCGGCCACATCCGCGGGCCGTCCGGCAGTTCCAGGGCCCGGCCGGTGAACTCGAAGCCGAGGCGTTCGTACAGAGCCCGGCCGCGGGCACTGCTCGCTTCGAGGTAGGCGGGCAGGCCCTCGCGGTCGCAGCGGTCGAGTACCGACTCGATGAGCGCGGTGCCCAGGCCCTCGCCCTGCCGTCCGGGGGCCACCCCGATCATCCACAGGTACTCGTGGGCCCGGCCGGAGGGGTGGATGCCTTCCGTCAGCCGGGCTATCAGCTCGACGCGCTGGTTCTCCGGGTCGACGGCCTCCCGCACCTGGGCGGGGCCGTCGGCGGCCCCGTCGGCGGCCCCGTGGCGGGAAACACCGCCGGGCTCGTCGCCGGTGTGCCCGTCCGCCGGCACGGACAGCCACAGCGCGCAGGCCGAGCCGTCCTCGGTGAGATCGATACGCCCGTCGGCGAGCACGGCGTCGGTGAAGGCGGCCATGAGCCGGTGGTGGGTCCGGCGGCGGTACTCCTCGCCGGGGAAGACCCAGCCGCTCACCGGGTCGTCCTGGAAAGCCTCGTCCAGCAGCCGGACGACCAGCTCCCGGTCGCCCTGCCCCGCCGTCCGGATCACCACACCCATGTCCCGCCCGCCCCTTCGACTCAACCTCGGTCATGTGTAAGGCGGTTGAGCCTATCCACCTACTTCGGCGGGAGGTGGGCGGTGTTCCCGGGCCGTAGGCCGGAAAAGGGGGCGGGCCCCGCACACCGTGGGGAAGTGCGGGGCCCGCCGGACCGGAGCCCTCGGCGGTGCGGCCGTACGTCGGTCAGGTCCGTACGGTCCTGCACGGGCTCCGGAGCCTTGCGCGGCCGGCCGGGCGCTCCCTGGCCGCCGCCGGGCCGGCCAGGGTGGCCGTCAGGTGCTGCGCCGGGTCACGAACTCGGCCAGCGCGAGGAGGCCGCCCGCCGCCTCCGGATCGGGCACGGCGCGGGCCAGTTCCTGCATGGCCCTTCCCATCCGGTCGGCCGCCTGGACCTGCGCCCAGTCCCGGCCGCCCGCCCGCTCCACGAGCAGTGCGGTGCGCTCCAGGTCCTCCTTGTCCGCCTCGTACGGCGCCGCGTACAACGCGGCCAGCTCGGCGGCGGCCTGGGTGCCGGAGCTGAGGGCGGCGACCACGGGCAGCGACTTCTTGCGGGCGGCCAGGTCCGCGCCGGCCGGCTTGCCGGTGTGGCGCGGGTCCCCCCATATGCCGATGACGTCGTCGATCAGCTGGAAGGCGAGGCCCGCCTCGCGCCCGAAGGCGTCCAGGGCCTCGACGTCCTCGGCGGCGGCTCCGGCGTACAGCGCCCCGAGGGCGCAGGCGCACCCCAGCAGGGCGCCCGTCTTGGCCTCGGCCATGGCGAGCGTCTCGTCGAGGGTGACCTCGTCCGGGGCGCGCCGCTCCATGGCCGTGTCCGCGTGCTGCCCCTCGCACAGCTCGACGACGCAGTCGGCGAGCCGGGCGGCCGCCGCCGCGGACGCCGGGTGCGGGTCGGCGGCGAGCAGCCGCAGGCCGAGCGCCTGGAGGGCGTCCCCCGCGAGGATCGCGTCGGCGTCGCCGAACACGGTCCACGCGGTCGGCCGGTGGCGCCGGGTGGTGTCCCGGTCCATCACGTCGTCGTGCAGCAACGTGAAGTTGTGGATCAGTTCCACCGCCGCCGCGGCCCGCGCCGCCGCCGTCCGGGCCCCGGGGCCGCCGAGGGCGGCGGCCGAGGTGAGGACGAGAGCGGGGCGGATCGCCTTGCCCGCGTTGCCCGCCGCGGGTGTGCCGTCCGCGTGCTGCCAGCCGAAGTGGTAGAGCGCGATGCGGCGCATCGAGTCCGGCAGTGACTCGACGGCGGACCGCAGCTCGGGGTCGACCGACGCCCGCGACTCACGCAGGAGCATCGCCGCCTCGTGCCCGTCGGCCCCCGCCGGTCCCTGGCCGTCGGGCGAAGGCCCCGGCTCCTGCCCTCGCTGGGCGCCGATGGGCCCGTGCCTTTCCAGCGTCCCGGTGGGGCGACGCGTCTCGGCGGCGCCGTGCGGAGCCTCTGTCATGGACTCACCTCCCCCATACGCCCGCCTCCGTACCCCCGGGGTGTACCCGCCCGGGAGGGCGGGAACACGGCGGTCGAAAGACTGGCGTCACTGCCAGCGGCCGATCTCGACGTTCTCCAGGACGCCGAGCGCGTCCGGTACGAGGACGGCGGCCGAGTAGTAGGCGGTGACCAGGTACTTGATGATGGCCTGCTCGTTGATGCCCATGAAGCGCACCGACAGACTCGGCTCGATCTCGTCCGGGATGCCGGTGGCGCGCAGACCGATGACGCCCTGGTCCTGCTCGCCGGTACGCATCGCGATGATCGAGGACGTACGGGCCTCGGTGACCGGGATCTTGTTGCACGGGTAGATCGGCACACCGCGCCAGGTCGGGATGCGGTTGCCGGCGATGTCGATGGTCTCCGGAACGAGTCCGCGCTTGTTGAGCTCGCGGCCGATCGCGGCGATCGCGCGCGGGTGGGCGAGGAGCAGCTTGGTGCCGCGCCGGCGGCTGAGCAGCTCGTCCAGGTCGTCCGGTCCGGGCACGCCGTCGTGCGGCTGGATCCGCTGGTCGTACTCGCAGTTGTGCAGCAGGCCGAACTCGCGGTTGTTGACGAGCTCGTGCTCCTGACGCTCCTTCAATGCCTCGACGGTGAGCCGGATCTGCTGTTCCGTCTGGTTCATCGGCTGGTTGTACAGGTCGGCCACGCGCGAGTGGATACGCAGCACGGTCTGGGCGACGCTCAGCTCGTACTCACGGGGCCGGGCCTCGTAGTCGACGAAGGTGTGCGGGATGTCCGGCTCGCCGCTGTGGCCGGCGGAGAGGTCGATCGCCTTCTCGCCGTGCCTGTTGGTGGGCTGGTCGGGGAGCGAGCGGCGCTCCTCGAGGTGCGCGCTGAGGCTGTCCGAGCGCTCCGCGACCTGCTCCACCTCCTGGCGGGGCAGGACGAGCACCGTGCAGGCGGTGACCGTGCGGGCGGTGTACTCCCAGATGGCGTCCCCGTCGAGCAGCGCCTGGTCGCCGAAGTAGGCGCCGTCGGCGAGGACACCGAGCACCGCGTCGTCGCCGTAGGGGCCGGTGCCGACCTTCTCCACCTTGCCGTGCGCCAGCAGGTAGACCTCGTCGGCCTGGCTGCCGAACGAGGCGATCACCTCACCGGGGCCGAACTCCCGTTGCTCACAGCGCCGCGCGAGTTCCGAGAGCACCTCCTCGTCCTCGTACGACCGCAGGGCCGGCAGCTCGCCCAGCTCCGCGGGGATGACCTCGACGCGGTCGCCCGTCTTCACGAACGTCACCCGGCCGTCGCCGACGGCGAAGGTCATGCGCCGGTTCACCCGGTACGTGCCGCCCTGGATGTCCACCCAGGGAAGCGTGCGCAGCAGCCAGCGGGAGCTGATCTCCTGCATCTGAGGAACGGACTTGGTCGTGGTGGCCAGGTTCCGCGCGGCCGCCGTGCCGAGGCTCTGCTGCGGCCTGGTCTGCTCGGTGCGGACCTCTTCGCCTACCGACATAAGGAATTGCCCTCCCGGTCATGCCGGACGGCTACGCCCGGCATCGATGTGCGTGGACCAGCCTCCCTCGCGGAGCGTGCTGGTGCTATTACCCGAAAGAGCGGGAATGGATCATCGGTTGCCGGGGCACACATGGGTGCTTCTTCGGCTTCCCGGCGTCTCGTCCGGCCCTGTTCAGCACTGTTGGCCGGGGCAGGATTGTCCGGATCGGATCGCACACGGACCGAACAAGTACTAGGCAGCGCTCCGTTCCGGTACAAGCACCGTACGAGGCGGTCGCGTCGGGCGGTCGTCGCGCAGCATGAAGGAGCCGGCCGTGGCCTCACCCATGTCCGCGAGCAGTTTTCTCAAGGCGCTGAAGGCAGAGGGCCTCAGCGTCGTCCAGGTCGGCGACTGGCGGGACCACAACCGTAACCACAAGGGCCCCTGGGGTCCCGTGCACGGCGTGATGATCCACCACACGGTCACCAAGGGCAGCGCGCGGACCGTGGAGATCTGCCGCAAGGGTTACGAAGGCCTCCCGGGACCGCTGTGCCACGGGGTCATCACCAAGGACGGCAAGGTCCACCTGGTCGGGTACGGCCGGGCCAACCACGCCGGGCTCGGCGACGACGACGTCCTCCGCGCGGTGATCGCGGAGAAGGGGCTGCCCCGGGACAACGAGTCGAACACGGACGGCAACCGGCACTTCTACGGCTTCGAGTGCGAGAACCTGGGCGACGGCGTCGATCCCTGGCCGGCGGCACAGCTGGAGGCGATCGAGCGGGCCGCCGCCGCGGTCTGCCGGCACCACGGGTGGAACGAACGGTCCGTCATCGGCCACCTCGAATGGCAGCCGGGGAAGGTGGACCCGCGGGGGTTCACCATGGCGTCGATGCGTGGGCGGATCCGGGACCGCCTGAAGTGACGTGTCCGCCACGCCCGGCGGCGTGACAATGGCGGGGTGACCGGCACCGACACCCGCGACCTCGCCACCCTCGGCCCCCGCCTGCCCTCTCCCCTGCGGGAGGTCACCGACGAGCGGTTCGAGCGTCGTGGTGTCCGCCTGCTGCTGAAGCGGGACGATCTCATCCACCCCGAGCTGGTCGGCAACAAATGGCGCAAGCTCTCGCCGAATCTGGCCACGGCGGCCGGTCGTACCGTCGTCACGTTCGGCGGCGCCTACTCCAACCACCTGCGCGCGACGGCCGCCGCCGGCCGGCTGCTCGGCCTGTCCACGGTGGGCGTGGTGCGCGGTCAGGAACTGGCCGGCCGGCCGCTCAACCCCTCGCTGGCCCGGTGCGCGGCCGACGGCATGCGGCTGCACTTCGTCGACCGCTCGACGTACCGCCGCAAGACCGAGCCGGAGACCCTGGCGGCCCTGCTGAGCGCGGTGGACGCCGAGGGCGCGGTCGTCGTCCCCGAGGGTGGCAGCAACGCGGAGGCCGTGCGCGGCTGCCGGGCCCTCGGTGAGGAGCTGGGCGAGCACGCCGACGTGGTCGCGCTCGCCTGCGGCACCGGCGGCACGCTGGCCGGGCTGGCCGCCGGCCTCCCGCCGGGCCGCCGGTCGCTCGGGATACCCGTCCTCAAGGGCGGCTTCCTGGCCGACGACATACGGCGGCTCCAGATCCGTGCCTTCGGCGGGATCCGCGGCACCTGGAGCCTCGACGACCGCTTCCACTGCGGCGGCTACGCCCGGACCACTCCCGAGCTCGACTCCTTCGCCGAGGACTTCGAGCACCGCCACGGCCTTCCCGTGGAGCGCGTCTACGTCGCCAAGATGCTCCACGCCCTGCTCACCCTCGCCGAGGAGGGCGCCTTCCCGCGTGGCACGGCCCTGACGGCGGTCATCACCGGCCGCCCCTTTCCCTGAACGGACCCCGCCGGACCTGACGGGCGCCGGACGACTCACCCTGGCGCCCATGTACGGCAAACCGGTGAACGAGCCCCGCCGACGCCCGGCCGGCCGGCCCGCACGGTCCACGGCCGCGAGCACACAGGACGGGTACGCCGGGCAGGCCCGGGCATATCCGCGGACTCGGGCACCCCCTCCCCGTCTCCGCCCCCGCGCCCCGGCGCACGGGGCCGCCCGGGGCGTTCGGGTAGGGCCCTACCGGCCTCCGGGCGGGCGCGGGGCCCTCACGTCGTCGCCCCGCGCCCGGCGCCGCACGCGCGCGCGTGGCGCCGTCACGCCGTCTCCCGGTATGCCGCCGCCTCCTCCAGGTCCAGCCGGCGCAGCAGCGTCCGGAGCATCTCGTCGTCGATGTAGCGGCCGTCCCGGAGCCGGACGAAGACCTGGCGCTCCGCGCTGATCATCTCCCTGGACAGCCGCCGGTAGGTGTCGTCGACGGTCTCCCCGGTGACGGGGTTGACCTGTCCGAGCCGTTCCCAGACGGCGTTGCGGCGCCGCTCCAGGACCGTGCGGAGACGGTCGGCGAGCGGGGCCGGCAGGGCGTTGCGCTCGTCCGCGAGGAGGGCCTCCAGACGCTGCTCCGCGGCCCGGGAGGCCTGTGCCTGGGCGTTGGCCTCCGCGAGCGTCGCGGCCTGTACGTCGCGTGCGGGGAATTTCAGCAGGCGGATCAGCGGCGGCAGGGTGACGCCCTGGACGACCAGCGTGCCGATGACCGTGGTGAAGGTGAGGAACAGGATGAGGTTGCGCTCGGGGAAGGGGGCGCCGCCGTGCACGGTGAGCGGGATGGAGAAGGCGATCGCGAGCGAGACCACACCCCGCATACCGGCCCAGCCGATCACGAACGGCCCCTTCCAGGAGAGGTCGCCCTCACGCGCGCGTACGCGAGCCGACAGCCGCGGCAGGAAGGTCGCCGGATACACCCATACGAACCTGGCCACGGCGACCACCAGGAAGACGGCGACCGCATACCAGGCGGCGTCGACGCCCTCGTACTCCCCCAGGCCCTTGAGGACGACGGGCAGTTGGAGCCCGATCAGGGCGAACACGGCCGACTCCAGGACGAAGGCGACCATCTTCCACACCGCCTCCTCCTGGAGACGCGTGGCGAAATCGACCTCCCACGCGCGGTGGCCGAGAAAGAGCGCGACGACCACCACCGCGAGCACCCCGGACGCGTGCACCTGCTCGGCGACGGCGTAGGCCACGAACGGAATCAGCAGGGAGAGCGTGTTCTGGAGGAGCGCCTCCTTCACGTGCGTGCGCAGCCAGTGCAGCGGCACCATCAGGACCAGCCCGACGCCGACGCCACCGATGGCCGCGATCAGGAACTCCGCGATCCCGCCGGCCCACGTGGCCCCCTCGCCGACCGCCGCCGCGAGCGCCACCCTGAAGGCGGTGATCGCGGTGGCGTCGTTCACCAGGGACTCGCCCTGGAGGATCGTCGTGATCCGGGAGGGCAGCCCCACGCGACGCGCGACCGCCGTGGCGGCGACGGCGTCCGGCGGCGCCACCACCGCGCCGAGCACCAGGGCCGCGGTCAGCGGCAGGCCGGGCACGATCAGGTACGCGGCGCAGCCGACGACGAAGGTGGCGAAGAGGACGTAGCCCACGGACAGCAGCGCCACGGGCCGCATCTGGGCCCGCAGGTCGAGGTAGGAGCTGTCGGTGGCCGCCGTGTGGAGCAGTGGGGGCAGCAGCAGGGGCAGGACGATGTGCGGGTCGAGTGTGTAGTCCGGGACTCCGGGGACGTAACTCACCGCCAGTCCCACCGCGACCAGCAGCAGCGGTGCCGGCACCGGCACACGCCGCCCCGCCGCGGCGACCGCGGCACTGCCCGCCACCAGCAACAGCAGCGGCATCACGTCCATCGTCCTCGCCCGCCCTCTTTTTCCGCGCGGTCATCCGCACAGCCGTCGTAACCTGGCAATCATGAAACAGTGCACGCACGCCGACGCGCTGCCGCACCCGGAACCGGAGCCGCGCGGCGAGACCTGCCCGGAGTGTCTGGCCGAGGGCACGGACCCGGTGCAGCTGAGGCTGTGCCTCGTCTGCGGTCACGTCGGCTGCTGCGACTCCTCGCCGAGGCGGCACGCGACGGCCCACCACGAGGCGACCGGCCACCCGGTGATGCGGACCTTCGAGCCGGGTGAGAGTTGGCGCTGGTGCTTCGTCGATCACGTACTCGTGTGACCTGTCCCGGGGACGGTTCGACCGTCTGACGCCTGGGTACGTCAACCCGGCGCGCGCTCTTCCGATTTGGGCCCGCCGAACCCCTAGCCACTGTGCGTGTTCATGTGTTTACTATGAGTGACAGCAAGGGGTTGGGGTCTCGGGGACAGGAAACTCTGGAGCGCGATAACGTCACCGCTGAACCACGTAGCGCGTTACCCGAGGGCGACCCTCGACCCTGTAACGCTTGTACCACCTTGGAGGTGAGGGTGTCCCAGATCGCAGGCGAGCCCGCGACCCAGGACTTCGTCGAAGTCCGGCTGCCGGCCGCGGGTGCCTACCTGTCGGTGCTGCGTACGGCGACGGCCGGCCTCGCAGCCCGTTTGGACTTCACCCTCGACGAGATCGAGGACCTGCGCATCGCAGTCGACGAGGCCTGCGCGATCCTGCTTCAGCAGGCCGTGCCCGGCTCGGTGCTCAGTTGCGTCTTCCGCCTCGTCGACGACTCGCTCGAGGTCACCGTCTCGGCGCCGACCACGGACGGCCACGCCCCCTCGCGGGACACCTTCGCCTGGACCGTGCTGTCCGCTCTCGCGGGCAAGGTCTCCTCCGCCGTGGACGAGGACAAAACCGTTTCGATCAGCCTCTACAAACAGCGCGGCGCGGGACCCGGGCCGACGTGAGGGACGGGGACGGGCCGGTGCGGGACGAAGAGCGCGGCACACGGGAGCTGCCGGCCGAGGGCGCACGTTCTGAGAACGAGGCCCGGCGCACGGCGGACGGCATCGACGGCATCCCCGAGCAGGCCCGGCCGCATCCGGAGGACGAGGCCTCCCCCGAGGCCGTCGTCCCGGGCGACGGACAGCGGGCGGGGGACACCCCCGTCCACCCCGTCCGAGCGGAGGCGAGGGCTCGGGAAAGGGCAACGGGCGGGACGATGAGCGAGCACGAGCGACACTCCGAGGACGGCGCGCCGAGTGCACGGGGCACGCGGCACGATCCGCAGGACCGCAGCGGGGCGCGCCTCCTGTTCGCCGAGCTGCGCACGCTGGAGAAGGACAGCCCGGCCTACGCGGAGCTGCGCAATCGGCTGGTCCGCATGCACCTGCCGCTCGTCGAGCACCTCGCGCGCCGCTTCCGCAACCGCGGCGAACCCCTGGACGACCTCACCCAGGTCGCCACCATCGGACTGATCAAGTCGGTCGACCGCTTCGACCCGGACCGCGGGGTGGAGTTCTCCACGTACGCGACCCCGACGGTCGTCGGCGAGATCAAGCGGCACTTCCGGGACAAGGGCTGGGCGGTGCGCGTCCCGCGGCGCCTGCAGGAGCTCCGGCTGGCCCTGACGACGGCCACCGCGGAACTCTCGCAGTTGCACGGGCGCTCCCCCACGGTCCACGAGCTCGCCGAGAAGCTGGCGATCTCGGAGGAGGAGGTCCTGGAGGGCCTGGAGTCGGCCAACGCGTACTCCACGCTGTCCCTGGACGTCCCGGACACCGACGACGAGTCCCCGGCGGTCGCGGACACCCTGGGCGCCGAGGACGAGGCCCTGGAGGGCGTCGAGTACCGGGAGTCGCTCAAGCCGCTGCTGGAGGACCTGCCGCCGCGGGAGAAACGGATCCTGCTGCTGCGCTTCTTCGGCAACATGACCCAGTCGCAGATCGCGCAGGAGGTCGGGATCTCGCAGATGCACGTGTCGCGGCTGCTGGCCCGCACACTGGCACAGCTGCGGGAGAAGCTGCTGGTCGAGGAGTAGCGGGAGGAGCAGCGGCCGGGCACCGGCCGGTGGCCGTCATCGCGGCCCTCCGGACGGCGGCCGCAGCCCGGTCACTTCTCGGCGCTGCCGGGTCCCCGGATGCCGAGGGCCTGGGTGGTCGTGGGGTTCACGAGCAGCACCAGTGCCGTGACGGCCACGACGCCGAGCACGATGCCCGCCGGGATGGCCACGCTGTCGGCCTGCAGCAGGTTGTAGGCCACCGGCAGCGCCATGATCTGCGTGATGACGGCGGGCCCCCGGCTCCAGCCCCGCCGGCCGATCAGTCCGCGGGCGGCGAGGAGCGGCAGCAGAGCGAGGACGATCAGGGTGACGCCGCCGGTGACGGCCGAGGTCCGGTCGTCGGGGTGGCCGGTGAGACCTCCCACGAGCATCCAGGCGCCGCCGACGACGAGCGCCAGCCCCTCCAGAGCGGCCAGCGCGGCCGCGGCGGTCAGCCGGCCGGGACGGGGGCCCGCCTCTTCGGCGGCTTCGGGGCTGGGGGTCTGCTCACTGCTCACCCCTGAAGGGTAGCCCTCGGCGCACCGCGCCCCGTGAGCGCGTCCGGCGGACCGTGTGCGCATGTGCGCCGGGTGCCCTCGGCGATCTCCACCTCGGTCTGGGCCGGGTACCACTCAGTAGGTACCCTGCACACCATGCGTGCACTTCTCGTGGTCAATCCGGCGGCAACCACCACGAGTGCGCGCACGCGCGACGTGCTGATCCACGCGCTCGCGAGCGAGATGAAGCTGGAGGCGGTCACCACCGAGTACCGCGGCCACGCGCGCGACCTCGGCCGGCAGGCGGCACAGAGCGACGACATCGACCTGGTGGTGGCCCTCGGCGGCGACGGCACGGTCAACGAGGTCGTCAACGGTCTGCTGCACGACGGCCCCTGCCCGGAGAAGCTGCCCCGCCTCGCGGTGGTCCCGGGCGGTTCCACCAACGTCTTCGCCCGCGCCCTCGGCCTGCCCAACCACGCGGTGGAGGCCACCGGCGCCCTGCTGGACGCACTGCGCGAGGGCAGCGAGCGGACCGTCGGACTGGGCCTGGCCTCGGGTACGCCTGGCACGGAGGACGAGGCGGTCCCGGCCCGCTGGTTCACCTTCAACGCCGGGCTGGGTTTCGACGCCGGCGTGGTCGGCCGGGTCGAGCAGCACCGTGAGCGCGGCAAGAAGTCGACGCACGCCCTCTACGTCCGCCAGGTGATGCGCGCACTCGTCGGCGAGCCGCACCGCCGCAACGGGACGATCACTCTGGAGCGGGCGGGTGAGGACCCGGTCACCGATCTGGTGCTGTCCATAGTCTCGAACACGTGCCCTTGGACGTTTCTCGGCAATCGCCCGATCTATGCGTCACCTAAGGCCTCGTTCGATACCGGGCTCGACGTCTTCGGCCTCAGCCGCCTGTCGACGGCCGCCGTTGCCCGGTATGGCACCCAGTTGCTCACTTCGTCCCCCGAGCGCGGACCCCGGGGCCGGCACGCCGTCTCCCTGCACGACATGACCGAGTTCACCTTGCATTCGAAGGTGCCGCTCCCCCTTCAGATGGACGGTGACCACCTGGGGCTGCGGACCAGCGTGACGTTCACAGGCGTTCGCCGTGCACTGCGTGTGATTGTGTGAGCAGAAGGGGCGAAAGTCCTTTCACTCGAACGTTTAGACCAGGGTCCACCCCATGGAAGTACGGCTGTGACCTAGTCGACACCGAAGAATCAAAAAAAACTTTCCGGAAGGGGTTGTATCCGCCGCCGAGGTTTGCGAGTCTCTTCTTGGCGATCGGAACGGCCCGCAACACCGGCCTTCACAGATCACCAGAACCCCTCTTCAATCCACAGGACCACGCCAGGGCAACCTGACGGTAGGCCCTTCCCTTGTTGAGGGATTCGTGAAAGCGTTCACATTCACAAGCATTCCAGCATGTAATACCAAGGAGAGGTAGCAGCCATGGACTGGCGTCACCGCGCCGTTTGCCGCGAGGAAGACCCCGAGCTCTTCTTCCCCATCGGCAACACCGGTCCCGCGCTGCTGCAGATCGAGGAAGCCAAGGCCGTCTGCCGTCGCTGCCCTGTCATGGAGCAGTGCCTGCAGTGGGCGCTCGAGTCCGGCCAGGACTCCGGCGTCTGGGGTGGTCTCAGCGAGGACGAGCGCCGCGCAATGAAGCGCCGTGCCGCCCGCAACCGGGCTCGTCAGGCCTCCGCCTGACCATCCACCCCTGCTGACAGCCTGAGCTTGGCGGCGCGTACAGCGAGTACGCCACCCCCGCTCCCGAGCCGCAGCGCGCAGTACCCCCGATGCGCATCGGACGATGGATCGCACGAGCACTGGCCTCGGACCCTCACCGGTCCGGGGCTTTTTGCTGTCCGGACCCGCCCGCTGCCACGGTCCTACGTCGTCGCCGTGGCCCTGCTGCTTCCCCGTGGCGCTGCTACTTCTCCGTGGGCACCGGGATGTCCAGGATCACCCGGGTGCCGCGCTCCGGGGCCGGCACCATGTCGAAGACCCCGCCCAACTCGCCCTCCACCAGTGTGCGGACGATCTGCAGGCCGAGGTTGCCGGAGCGGTGCGGGTCGAAGTCCTCCGGCAGACCGACGCCGTCGTCCTGGACGGTGACCAGGAGCCGGGCCTCCTTGGTCGTACCGCCGCGGACCGCGGAGACCTCGACCGTGCCGGTGTCGCCGTCACGGAAACCGTGCTCCAGGGCGTTCTGCAGCACCTCGGTCAGCACCATCGACAAGGGCGTCGCGACCTCGGCGTCCAGGATGCCGAAGCGGCCGGTGCGCCGGCCGGTGACCTTGCCCGGGGAGATCTCCGCCACCATCGCCAGCACGCGGTCGGCGATCTCGTCGAACTCCACGCGCTCGTCCAGGTTCTGGGAGAGCGTCTCGTGCACGATCGCGATCGAACCGACCCGGCGCACGGCCTCCTCCAGCGCCTCGCGTCCCCGGTCGGACTCGATGCGCCGGGCCTGGAGGCGCAGCAGGGCCGCCACCGTCTGGAGGTTGTTCTTCACCCGGTGGTGGATCTCCCGGATCGTGGCGTCCTTGGTGATCAACTCGCGCTCACGACGGCGTAGTTCCGTGACATCGCGCAGGAGCACCAGCGAACCGATGCGCGTGCCCTTCGGCTTGAGCGGGATGGCGCGGAACTGGATCACCCCGTCGTGCGCCTCGATCTCGAACTCGCGCGGGGCCCATCCGCTGGCCACCTTGGCGAGCGCCTCGTCGACCGGGCCGCGGGACGGGGCGAGTTCGGCGGTGGTCCGCCCGAGGTGATGGCCGACCAGGTCGGCGGCGAGGCCCATGTGGTGGTAGGCCGACAGCGCGTTCGGGGAGGCGTACTGGACGATGCCGTCCGCGTCGAGCCGGATGAGGCCGTCGCCGACGCGGGGCGAGGCGTCCATGTCGACCTGCTGGTTCTCGAACGGGAAGGCGCCGGCCGCGATCATCTGCGCGAGGTCCGAGGCGCTCTGCAGATAGGTGAGTTCCAGGCGGCTCGGGGTACGCACGGTGAGCAGGTTGGTGTTGCGGGCGATGACGCCCAGGACGCGCCCCTGACGTCGTACGGGAATGGACTCGACGCGGACCGGGACCTCCTCGCGCCACTCCGGGTCGCCCTCGCGCACGATCCGGCCCTCGTCCAGGGCGGCGTCCAGCATGGGGCGCCGGCCGCGCGGGACCAGGTGGCCGACCATGTCGTCCTGGTACGAGGTCGGTCCGGTGTTGGGCCGCATCTGGGCGACGGAGACATAGCGGGTGCCGTCGCGGGTGGGAACCCACAGAACCAGGTCGGCGAAGGAGAGGTCGGAGAGGAGCTGCCACTCCGAGACCAGCAGGTGGAGCCACTCGAGGTCGGAGTCGTCGAGCGCTGTGTGCTGGCGTACGAGTTCGTTCATGGAGGGCACGTGGCTGAGCGTACCTGGCGGTTCGGACAGCGATCGAAACCAGCCGGATTCCACCGTCCCCGCACCGCCCCGCTCCCGGACCCCCTTCTGGCCCCGGCCCCGGCCCCGGAAACACCCGCGGGCCGCGGCGCCTGAGAGGGACCCTCAACCCTCCCGGCACCGCAGCCCGGAGCAACAACGGCCGTGGGGTGTGCGGTCCCGGTCGGCCGAAGGATGAGGACCCGGGGCAGTCAGGGCAGAGAGCACCGGTTCCTCGGTCCGCCCTCCTGTGCGGGGAAGGCGGAGGCCTGACGATCACCTCGCGCGAGTGTCACGCCAAGGGTCTCCGTGGCCATTGTGGACTAGACCACTCATCGTGTCCATGCGGTGGACGGTGTTCGCGGTGTCGCGTTCCGTCGACTACTCGGACATCCGAGCTTCCGGCCAAAGCCTAACCCTGTTGGCTCACACACGGGGCCAGACGGCCAGGGCAATTTCCGCGAGTGCCTCCAGCTCCGCCCTGCTCGCGCCGTCGCGCGCCTGCTGCGACATGCCCTGGATCATGGCCCCGGCATGCCGGGCGAGGGCGGCCGCATCGGTGTCCGGCGGCAGCACGCCCGCCGCCACGTCGGCCCCGATCCGGTCCTCGATGGCCGCGATGTTGCCGTTGCGCCGCTCCCGCAGGGACTCCTCGACCTCGGCGGTGGAACAGTTGGCGGCGGCATGGATGACGAGGCAGCCGTGCGGCCGGCCGGGGACGGTGTACTCGAAGGCGGCCTCGCGCAGCATCCGCTCCACCCCCGCGCGAGCGGTGGACTCCTCGGCGAGGGCGCGGCCGCCGAACGAGCCGTAGCGCACGCCGTACTCCTGGACGACCTCCTCGAAGAGCGAGCGTTTGTCGCCGAAGGCGGCATACAGGCTCGGGGCGCCGATCTCCATGACCCGCGTGAGGTCGGAGACGGACGTGGCCTCGTAACCGTGTTCCCAGAAGGCCATCAGCGCCTTCTCCAGGGCCGTCGCGCGGTCGAAGGAGCGGGGCCTGCCCCGCCCCCTGGCCGTACCCCCCCGAGTCGACACCCCCGCTTGCCCGCTCTTCTCACCGCTCACCATGGAGTGCATTTTATAGCGGGCGCTAGAGAAATGTCGCCGGACTGTTGTACGGTCTTTTCTGTAGCGACCGATAGGAAAATGCGGAGGGGGCGTCGACATGGGCGTACAGGGCGTGCTTGCGGGCAGGACGGCTCTCGTCACGGGGGCGAGCAGGGGCATCGGGCGAGGCATCGCGGAGCGGTTGGGGCACGACGGCGCGCGGGTCGCGGTGCACTACGGCAGGAACGAGGCGGCGGCGAAGGAGACGGTCGACGCGATCGAGACGGCAGGCGGTTCGGCGTTCGCGATCAGGGCCGACCTGCGCGCCGCGGGAGCCGCCGAGACCTTGTGGGAGGAGTTCGACCGGCACGCCGACGGCCTGGACATCCTGGTGAACAACGCCGGGATCGGCAGCACGTCCCCTATCGGGGAGATAGGGGAAGAGGAGTACGACGCGGTCTTCACCGTCAATGTGAAGGCGCCGTTCTTCATCCTCAAGCACGGCATGGGCCGGCTGCGCGACGGCGGCCGGGTCATCAACATCTCGTCGGGGCTGTCCCGCACCGCGGTGATGCCGGACAACATGGCGTACTCGATGACCAAGGGCGCGCTGGACGTGTTCTCGCGTGACCTCTCCAAGGTGCTGGGCACCCGCGGCATCACGGTGAACTCGGTGGCCCCCGGCATCATCGACACCGACAACACCGCCGGGCTGCTGCACGGGAGCCCGGACGGCTGGGACCGGGCGGCGGCACTCTCCGCGCTGGGCGGGGTGGGGGCACCGGCCGAGGTGGCCGACGTGGTCGCGTTCCTCGCCTCGCACGGGGGCCGGTGGGTCACGGGGAGCTGGGTGGACGCGACGGGAGGTTCACTGACCTGACACCGCCACCCACCTGACCGTTTCGACGCGCCCGCCGGGCCCCGCTCTGTTAGATTGGTCTAAACCACATAGGGCCCCACACAGCCAGTCCCGGACCCCGGGTGAGTCCTCTCTTCGAAACGGCAGGCAAGCGTGGAAGTTGTCATCGTTCCGGACGCCAAGGCAGGCGGCGAGCTGATAGCCGAAGCCATGGCGCAACTGCTCCGGCGCAAGCCCGACGCCCTGCTCGGGGTGGCCACCGGTTCGACGCCGCTGCCCGTGTACGAGGCGCTGGCGGCCAAGGTGCGCTCGGGTGCCGTGGACACCACGCGGGCGCGGATCGCGCAGCTCGACGAGTATGTGGGACTCCCCGCCGAGCATCCGGAGTCGTACCGCTCGGTGCTGCGGCGCGAGGTGCTGGAACCGCTGGGGATCGGCATGGACGCGTTCATGGGACCCGACGGCGCGGCCGCGGACGTGCAGGGGGCGTGCGAGGCGTACGACAAGGCGCTGGGCGCGACCGGCGGGGTCGACCTCCAACTGCTGGGGATCGGCACCGACGGGCACATCGGTTTCAACGAGCCGTGCTCGTCGCTCGCCTCGCGGACCCGCATCAAGACGCTCACCGAGCAGACCCGCGTCGACAACGCGCGCTTTTTCGACGGTGACATCGAGCAGGTGCCGCACCACGTGATCACGCAGGGAATCGGCACCATCCTGGAGGCCCGGCACGTGGTGCTGCTCGCCACCGGCGAGGGCAAGGCGGACGCGGTCGCCGCGAGCGTCGAGGGCCCGGTCGCGGCCGTGTGCCCGGCCTCCGCGCTCCAACTGCACCCGCACGCCACGGTGGTCGTCGACGAGGCCGCCGCTGCCAAGCTGAAGCTCGCCGACTACTTCCGGCACACCTACGCCCACAAGCCCGACTGGCAGGGAATCTGACCCCTGGTCCGAGCCCCCGGCCCTGACCGGCCGGACACGGACAGCCGCCGCGAGCGAAGGGCGCCGATCCCCTCCACGGGGTTCGGTGCCCTCCCCTTTTCCGGCGAGCGGAGCACAGTGTTCTTACGGCACCACGCACATCTCCGGACGGGCCCTCCCGGCGCACCACCGCGAACCAGAGGCGCCGGTCCCCCACCAGGAGGACCGGCGCCTTCGTCGTGCCGTCTGGAGTCCCGCCGTCCGGAGCCCGGCGAAGCGGTGCAGCCGCTACACGCCCGCGATCGCCTCCGCCGCCGCCCGGCCGCAGACCCGGGCCGCGCCGTGGGTGGCCAGGTGGAGAGCGCCCCGGGGCTCGGCGCGAGGGACGCCCATCTCGACCACGATCGTGTCGGGACGAGCCGCCAGCAGGGTGTCGAGGGCCGCCGCCATCCAGGGGTGGCGGTGCTCGTCGCGTACGACGGCCACGACGCGGCGGGAGCCGGCCGCGGCCAGCACCTCGTTCCCGGCGTCGGGCCCGGTGAAGCTGCCGGTCTCCGTGCCGGGGAGCAGGCGGAAGAGTTCGGCGGCGACGCCCCAGGGGGTCTCGTCGCCGACCGCGATGTTCGCGACGGGGGTGAGGGCGGCGACGTACGGCGGTTCGGTGAGGGGGGTGAAGTCCTCGGCCGTGGTGACGCGCAGGGCGCGGCGGGCCGCGCGCAGGCCCACGTCGCCGTCCCCGGCCTCCCCCGCCCCGGCGTCGGCCCGGTGCGAGGCGGTCCAGCGGGCCAGGGCGCGGACGCGTTCCGCCGCGTCGGCCAGGCGGTCCTCGGACAGCTCGCCCGAGCGGACCGCCTCGACCAGGGCGTCGCACAGCCGCCGCACGGTGTCCTCGTCGGACAGCCCGCCGCCCACGCAGATCGCGTCGGCGCCGGCCGCGATGGCCATGACGCTGCCGCGTTCGATGCCGTACGTGCCCGCGATGGCCCGCATCTCCATACCGTCGGTGACGATCAGGCCGTCGTAGCCCAGTTCGCCGCGGAGCAGGTCGGTCAGGATGCGGCGGGACAACGTCGCCGGGCGGTCCGGGTCCAGGGCCGGGACCAGGATGTGGGCGCTCATCACCGCGCGGCTGCCGGCGGCGATGGCCGCGCGGAACGGGACCAGGTCGCGTTCGGCGAGCACCGAGGCGTCCACGTCGATGCGCGGCATGGCGTGGTGGGAGTCGACGCCCGTGTCCCCGTGCCCCGGGAAGTGCTTGGTGCAGGCGGCCACGCCCGCCGACTGCATGCCGGTGACGTAGGCGGCGGTGTGCCGGGCGACCAGGTCGGTGCCGGCGCCGAAGGAACGCACGCCGATGACCGGGTTGTCGGGGTTGGAGTTGACGTCGGCGGACGGGGCCCAGTTGAGGTTGACGCCGCAGGCGGCGAGCCGGCGGCCCAGTTCCGCGGCCACCTCCCGGGTGAGCCCGACGTCGTCCACCGCGCCGAGGGCGAGGTTGCCGGGGAAGGAGGAACCGGTGCGCACCTCCAGCCGGGTGACGTCGCCGCTCTCCTCGTCGATCGCGACCAGCACGTCCTCGCGCTCGGCGCGCAGCTGTGCGGTCAGCGCGGCCACCTGCTCGGCCGAGGCGATGTTGCGCCCGAACAGACCGACGGAGGCCAGGCCCTCGCCGAGGCGGCGCAGCAGCCAGTCGGGGGCGGTGGTGCCGGTGAACCCGGGCTGGAGGACGGCGAGCGCGTCACGCGTGAGGGTGTCGGTGGCCCTGGCGATGGTAGTCATCGGTCGCGTTATCCCTTCACGGCGCCGGCGGTCAGGCCACTGACGGCCTTGCGCTGGAGGTAGACGAAGAGGATCAGGATCGGGACGGCGAAGAGGGAGGAGGCGGCCATGGTCGCACCCCAGTCGTCGCCGAAGACGGTCTGGAAACTGGTCAGCCACACCGGCAGCGTCTGGGCCTCGGCGTCTTTGTTCAGGACCAGGACCAGGGCGAACTCGTTCCAGGCGGTGATGAAGCCGAACAGCGAGGTCGACATCAGACCCGGCGCGAGCAGCGGCAGGATGACCCGGCGGAACGCCTGGCTGCGGGTGCAGCCGTCGACCATCGCCGACTCCTCCAGCTCCTTCGGCACGGCGGCGACGAAGCCGCGCAGCGTCAGGATGGTGAAGGGCAGGATCATCATCATGTAGAAGAGCGTGAGCGGCACGAGGCTGTTCAGCATCGACGCGTCGCGCACGATCATGTACATCGCGATGATCATGACTTCCCAGGGCGCCATCTGGGCGAGCATGAAGCCGATGACGAAGCCGCGCCGCCCCTTGAACCGCATCCGCGCCAGGGCGAAGGAGCCGGCCAGCGCGATGACCAGTGAGAAGACGACGGCGAGGATGGTGACGGTCAGCGAGTTGGTGACGAAGGACCAGAAGTGGTCGGCTTCGGTCGCCGTGTTGAAATGATCGAAGGTGAAGTCGGTCGGGAACCAGACCGGGTCCTCCGTGATGATGTCGCCGGTCGGCTTGAAGGCCGTGGAGAACATCCAGTACACGGGGAAGACGAAGCCGATGAACAGGACGACGGCCGTGGCGTTGGGCCACAGGCGGCCGAAGAGCGAGCGCTTCACAGCTCGTCCTCCCCTTGCTTGAGCACGATCCTGAGGTAGTAGGCGGTCAGACCGAGCATGATCAGGATGGTCAGCACGGCGATGGCCGCGCCCATGCCGTAGTGCTGGTTGCCGACACCCTCGACGTAGGCGTAGACGGGCAGGATCTCGGTGAGCCGGTCGGGTCCGCCCTGGTTGAAGGTGTAGACCTGCACGAACGCCTTGAAGACCCAGATGATCTCCAGGAAGGTCGTCGCGTAGAGGAACGGCCGCAGGAACGGCATGGTGACCGCGGTGAAGCTCCGCCAGGCGCCGGCGCCGTCGAGGGACGCGGCCTCGTAGAGCTCCTTCGGGATGGTGGTCGTCGCCGCGTAGAGGTTGATCGCGACGAACGGGATGGACTGCCAGACGATCAGCAGGGTGACGACGAAGAAGGTCGACATCTGGCTGCTGGTCCAGCTGTAGTCGGCCATGGAGTGCCAGCCGAGCTTGTCCAGGACCCAGTTGACGACGCCGAAGCGCTGGGCGAACAGCCACTTGTAGACGGTGGTGGCGGCCACGATCGGCATGGCCCAGGCCAGCACCAGACCGAGCAGCAGGGTGAACCGCATCCGCTTGCCGAGGCGGGCGAGCAGCAGGCCGACCAGGGTGCCCAGAACCATGATCAGGGCGACGTTGACCGCCGCGAACAGGATCGAGCGGAGCGTGACCCGCCAGAAGTGCTCGCTGGTGAGGGTCTCCTGGTAGTTGTCGACGCCGTTCCACTCGGTGACGTGCTGGATCAGCTGCGTCATGTTGAGGTTCTGGAAGGACAGCAGCACGTCCTTCAGCAGCGGCCAGCCGAGCAGCAGCACGGTGGCCACGCCGGCGGGCAGCAGCAACAAGTACGGGACGAGCGCGCCGGCGTGCGACGCGGCTCTCTGCTTCGGCCCGCCGCCGCCCTCGTCGTCCGACTTGCGGACGTCCGCCGGGCCGGAGGGCGGCCGTTCGGTCTGCACGGTCATGCTCGCGATCTCTCTTCTCGGCCTACGAGAGGGCCTGCGTACGTCGGCTCGCGTACGGTCGCCGGGGCGGGGGCCGGCGTCCGGCCATCCCGCCCCGGCTCACCCGGTGCTACTGCTGCTGCGACAGGCGCTTGTTGAACTCTTCCTCGACCTGCTTGGCCGCCTCGGCCGGGGACTTCCCCTTCAGCACGGCGGTCATGTAGGTCTTGATCGGGTTGGGCGCGTTCTCGACCGCGGCCCACTCCGGGATCAGCGGCGTGGTGCCACCGGAGGCGACGGCCGGCGAGCCGGCCTCGGCGGCGGGGTTGCCCTCCAGGTTGCTGACCAGCGACTCCTTGTTCGGAGTGACGCCGTTGGCCTTGGCCAGCTGACCCTCGAACTTGTCGGACAGCGCGATCTTCAGGAACTCCTTGGCGAGCTCCTGCTTCTTGCTGCCCGCGGCGACGGCGAGGTTGGAACCGCCGAGGAAGACGCCCTCGGGCTCGGCGGCGGTCTCACCCGGGATGGTGAAGTAGCCGATGTCCTTCTCGATCTTCGGGTTCGCCTTGATCGCGGTGGCGGCTTCCCAGCCCATGCCGATGAAGGAGCCCACGTTGCCCTTGGCGAAGACCTCACCCTGCTGCGGGGTGGCCTCGTCCTTGTCCTGGGGCGCCTTGGAGAGGGACTGGAACTTCTTGTAGGTCTCCATCGCGGCGGTGATCTTCGGGTCGTCCAGGTTGGAGACGTACTTGTCGCCGTCCTTCTTGACCAGTTCGGCGCCCTCACCGATCGCCAGACCGACGAAGTGGTACCAGTTCTGGCCCGGCAGGTAGATCGGCTCGGCGTCGGTCTTCTCGCCGATCGTCTTGAGGGCGCTGTAGAACTCGTCGCGGGTCTTGGGCGTCTCCTTGATGCCCGCGTCCGCCCAGACCTTCTTGTTGTAGACGACCACGCGGTTGACCACGAACCACGGTGCCGCGTACTGCTTGCCCTCGAAGACGGAGGACTCGTTGATGGACTCGGTCCAGTCCGTGCCGATCTCGGCCTTGAGGTCGGTGAGGTCCGCGAGGCCGCCGGTCTTGGCGTACGCCGGGGTCTGGGTGTTGCCGACCTCGAAGACGTCGGGGGGGTTCTCCTCGGAGAGCGCGGTGGTCAGCTTCTGCTGAATACCGTTCCACGTCTGGATCTCGAACTTGACCTTGGCCTTGGTCTTCGCCTCGAACTCCTTGGCGAGGTCCGCCTGCCAGTCGTCGGGCGAGGACCCGTCCATCACCCACACGTTGAGCGTCTCGCCGGCGTAGCCGTCCGCCCCGGCCTTCTTGCCGTCGTCGCCGCTGTCGCCCCCGCATGCCGCGATCGAGACCATCATGCCCGCGATACCGATCGCGGCTATCAGCTTGCGCTTCACGCCAACCCTCCTCAGGGATGCCACACAACCCCCCTGCCTCCCCGCGGTTGCTCGTCGACGCGGACCGCCCATGGGGCCGGGACCTGGACCAATGGTGTAGACCAGTACCGGGAGCTTGGCCCAGACCAATAGGGCTGTCAAGGGTGTTCAACCGGGCTCCTCGCGTCCGTGATGCGACCGAGATATGCAGGGACCTTTCATTGCGCAAGCGACAGATCGGGCGGACCGTGACCGGGTGTACCACCACCCACCGAATGACGTGCCGGTACGGTTCCGAACGCGCGTACCAGCGACGTCGGACGGCGCTGTGGACTAGACCAACGAGGGTCCCGGAGGTATACAGAAGGGATCACGGAGCGTGTGGGGCCAACCCGGCACGGAGCCGTGCCACGATGTGAGCCGTGGCCGACAGGGATAGCGGTCGCTTCGGCACCCGGAGCCGGGAAGGCAGAGCATGAGCACCGACGTCAGCAGTGCGGAGAACGAGGGTGGGGCGACCGTCCGTACCGCGCGCGTGCCCAAGTACTACCGTCTGAAGAGGCATCTGCTCGACATGACCCGGACCCAGGCGCCGGGTACACCGGTCCCTCCGGAGCGCACGCTGGCCGCGGAGTTCGACACCTCGCGCACGACCGTGCGCCAGGCCCTTCAGGAACTGGTCGTCGAGGGCCGCCTGGAGCGCATCCAGGGCAAGGGAACCTTCGTCGCCAAGCCCAAGGTGTCGCAGGCCCTGCAACTCACCTCGTACACCGAGGACATGCGGGCGCAGGGTCTCGAACCCACCTCGCAGCTGCTGGACATCGGCTACATCACCGCCGACGACCGGCTCGCCGGGCTGCTGGACATCACGGCCGGCGGGCGGGTGCTGCGCATCGAGCGGCTGCGCATGGCCAACGGGGAGCCGATGGCCATCGAGACCACCCACCTCAGTGCCAAGCGCTTCCCGGCGCTGCGCCGCTCCCTGGTGAAGTACACGTCCCTCTACACCGCGCTCGCCGAGGTGTACGACGTCCATCTCGCCGAGGCCGAGGAGACCATCGAGACCTCCCTGGCCACCCCGCGCGAGGCCGGCCTGCTCGGCACCGACGTCGGCCTGCCCATGCTGATGCTCTCCCGGCACTCGCAGGACCGGACGGGCCAGCCGGTGGAGTGGGTGCGCTCGGTGTACCGGGGCGACCGCTACAAGTTCGTGGCCCGGCTGAAGCGGCCCCAGGACTGACGCCGGGCGCGGGGCGTTTCAGGCAAACCCCCGCACGCGTGACCTCGAAGTCGGCAGTTCAGGACCGATATACGGACGAGGTCTTCCGCTGTCTCGACACCGTCCCCTACATTTCGTGCGCACTGCACGAGGTGATCAGCGAGGGGACGGAGCCACCGCATGTCACAAGCCCCGGAAGTGAGCAGAGGGCCGACGGTGACGCCGGTGCGCGTCGTCATCGGCCTCTGCCTTGTCGCACCGTTCGTCGCCATGCTGTGGGTCGGCTCGTACGCGAAGACGGACCCGGCCTTCATCGGCATCCCGTTCTTCTACTGGTACCAGATGGCGTGGGTGCTCATCTCCACCGTGCTCACGGTGATCGCTTACAAGCTGTGGCAGCGTGACCAGCGCGCCCGCCGGGAAGACGGGGCCAAATGAACGACGGCGTGAACGGCGTCGCACTCGCCGTCTTCATCTTCTTCTTCGTCCTCGTCACCGCCATGGGCTTCCTGGCCGCCCGCTGGCGCCGGGCCGCCAACGACCAGAGCCTCGACGAGTGGGGCCTCGGCGGCCGCTCGTTCGGCACCTGGGTCACCTGGTTCCTGCTGGGCGGCGACCTGTACACCGCGTACACCTTCGTGGCCGTACCGGCGGCGATCTACGCGGCGGGCGCGGCCGGCTTCTTCGCGGTGCCGTACACGATCCTGGTCTACCCGCTGATCTTCACCTTCCTGCCGCGGCTGTGGTCGGTCTCCCACAGACACGGATACGTGACGACCTCGGACTTCGTACGCGGCCGCTTCGGCTCCAAGGGGCTGTCCCTGGCGGTCGCCGTGACCGGCATCCTCGCCACGATGCCGTACATCGCGCTCCAGCTGGTCGGCATCCAGGCCGTGCTGGACGTGATGGGTGTCGGCGGCGGCAAGGACACCAACTGGTTCATCAAGGACCTGCCGCTGCTGATCGCCTTCGGTGTGCTGGCGGCGTACACCTACTCGTCGGGGCTGCGCGCGCCCGCGCTGATCGCGTTCGTGAAGGACACGCTGATCTACATCGTGATCGCGGTGGCGATCATCTACATCCCGATCAAGCTCGGCGGGTTCGACGACATCTTCGCCGCGGCGAACGACAAGTTCAGCGACTCGGGCAAGGGCGGACTGGTGCCGGACCACGGCGGTCAGTGGACGTACGCCACCCTGGCGCTCGGCTCGGCGCTCGCGCTCTTCATGTACCCGCACTCGATCACCGCGACGCTGTCCTCGCGCAGCCGCGAGGTGATCCGCCGCAACACCACGATCCTGCCGCTGTACTCCCTGATGCTCGGCCTGCTCGCGCTGCTGGGCTTCATGGCGATCGCGGCCGGTGTCAAGGTCGACAACGGGCAGCTGGCGATCCCCCAGCTGTTCGAGAACATGTTCCCGGACTGGTTCGCCGGCGTGGCCTTCGCGGCGATCGGCATCGGCGCCCTGGTCCCGGCGGCGATCATGTCGATCGCCGCCGCGAACCTCTTCACTCGCAACATCTACAAGGACTTCATCAAGCCGGACGCCACCCCGGCCCAGGAGACGAAGGTCTCCAAGCTGGTGTCCCTGATGGTGAAGGTGGGCGCGCTGGTCTTCGTCCTCGGCATGGACAAGACGGTCGCGATCAACTTCCAGCTGCTCGGCGGCATCTGGATCCTGCAGACCTTCCCGGCCCTGGTCGGCGGCCTGTTCACCCGCTGGTTCCACCGCTGGGCGCTGCTCGGCGGCTGGGCGGTCGGCATGATCTACGGCACGGTCGCCGCGTACGGTGTCGCCTCGCCGACGCAGAAGCACTTCGGCGGCTCCTCCAAGGAGATACCGGGCATCGGCGAGATCGGCTACATCGGCCTCACCGCCTTCGTGCTGAACGTCGCGGTCACCGTGGTCCTGACCTTCGTCATGCGGGCCCTCAAGGCCCCCGACGGCGTCGACGAGACCAAGCCCGGCGACTACACGGCGGACGCGGGCGACCCCGGCGTCGAGGTGGAGCTGCCGCCGGCCACGGCGGGCACCTCGCACTGATCGCCATCCCTGATACGCGGCGGGCCGTCGGAGAGATCCGGCGGCCCGTTGTCGTACCCGTCGGGCACACTCGGCGTCATGGACTTCGTGATCCGGCAGGCGGCGGCGGACGAGTACGGCACCCTCGGTGAGATCACCGCGCAGGCCTATCTGCGGGACGGTCTCCTCGACTTCGGGGAGAGCGACGCGTACCTCGGCGAGCTGAGGAACGTGGCCAAGCGGGCGGCGGCCGCCGAGGTGCTGGTCGCCGCGGCGGACGGCCGGGTGCTCGGCGGCGTGACCTTCGTGCCGTCCGGCGGCCCCATGGCCGACATCGCCCGGCCCGGCGAGGCCGAGATACGGATGCTCGCCGTCGCCCGCGAGGCCCGCGGACGCGGGGTGGGCGTGGCCCTCGTGCGGACCTGCGTCGACCGCGCCCGAGCCGTGGAGGGCTGCGCGCGCGTCGTGCTGTCGACCCAGCCGACCATGCGCACCGCCCACCGCCTCTACGAACGGATGGGCTTCGCCCGCACGCCCGAGCGCGACTGGAACCCGCTGCCGGAGCTCGACGACATCACGCTCCTCACCTATGAACTGACGCTCTGACACCAGCGCCGCCCCTCGACGACCCCTCCGCGACACAACATCTGGGGGTGCTCGCCGAACCCGGCACAAGATGTATGCTCGTGCTCGCTGTCGCCGCAGGGGAATCCGGTGCGAATCCGGAACTGTCCCGCAACGGTGTACTTGTGTGTATCCGCGCGTCTCCGCACGTGTGCACACGCATGTCCAGTCCGAGGACCTGCCGACAGTGCGCCCGTACCGTCCCGGTCCGGGTGCCTGACGTCCGGGCCTCGTGGAGTGGGCCGGTGGACGCGACGCCGTGTGCGCTCGTGAGCTGCCCTGCCCTCCCCCAGGCCCCGTGCCGAGCGAGGGAGTGCCCCCACGTGACCATCGCGCCAGCCGACCCGGTTTCAGCGACCCCGGCGACGACTTCAGCGGCCCCGGTGACCGAGCAGCCCGACGGGCCCGGCGCCGCGTTGCTGCGGACCCTGACCGAGCTGACCGCCGACCTCCCCGGCGCCGACCCGGGCCGGGTCGCCGCCGCCGCACTGCGCGGCCGGTCCGCCCGTGCGGACGAGTCCGAGCTGCGGGAGCTGGCCACGGAGGCGGCGGCCGGGCTCATCTCGGAGGACCCGGTCTACTCCAGGCTGGCCGCCCGGCTGCTGACCATCGGCATCCGCGCCGAGGCCGCCTCGCAGGGCGTCACCTCGTTCACCGGGTCGGTCGCCACCGGTCACCGCGAGGGTCTGATCGCCGACCGCACCGCCGAGTTCGTACGGCTGCACGCGGACCGCCTGGACGAGCTGATCGACCCGGCCGCCGACGACCGCTTCGGCTACTTCGGCCTGCGCACCGTGTACAGCCGCTACCTGCTCCGGCACCCGATCACTCGCAAGGTCGTCGAGACGCCCCAGCACTTCATGCTGCGGGTGGCCGCCGGACTCGCCGAGGACGACAGCCCGCGTTCGGCCGACGAGGTGGCCGCGCTGTACGGGCTGATGAGCCGCCTCGACTACCTGCCCTCCTCCCCCACCCTGTTCAACTCCGGTACCCGGCACGCCCAGATGTCGTCCTGCTACCTCCTGGACTCCCCCAAGGACGAGCTGGACTCCATCTACGACCGCTATCACCAGGTCGCCAACCTCTCCAAGCACGCCGGCGGCATCGGCATCGCCTACTCCCGCGTCCGCGCCCGGGGTTCGCTGATCCGCGGCACCAACGGGCACTCCAACGGCATCGTCCCGTTCCTGAAGACACTGGACGCCTCGGTCGCCGCCGTGAACCAGGGCGGCCGGCGCAAGGGCGCGGCGGCCGTCTACCTGGAGACCTGGCACGCGGACATCGAGGAGTTCCTGGAGCTACGGGACAACACCGGCGAGGACGCCCGCCGCACGCACAACCTGAACCTCGCCCACTGGGTGCCGGACGAGTTCATGCGCCGGGTGGACGCCGACGGACCGTGGTCGCTGTTCTCGCCCGCCGACGTGCCCGAGCTGGTCGACCTGTGGGGCGCGGAGTTCGACGCCGCCTACCGCGATGCCGAGGCCGCGGGTCTGGCCCGCAAGACCCTCCCCGCCCGTGAGCTGTACGGCCGCATGATGCGCACCCTCGCGCAGACCGGCAACGGCTGGATGACCTTCAAGGACACCGCCAACCGCACCGCCAACCAGACCGCGGAGCCCGGTCACGTCGTCCACTCCTCCAACCTCTGCACGGAGATCCTGGAGGTGACGGACGACGGGGAGACGGCGGTCTGCAACCTGGGCTCGGTCAACCTGGGCGCCTTCGTGGACCCGGTCACCCGGGACATCGACTGGGAGCGCCTGGACGCCACCGTCCGCACCGCCGTCACCTTCCTCGACCGGGTCGTCGACATCAACTTCTACCCGACCGAGCAGGCGGGCCGCTCCAACGCCCGCTGGCGCCCGGTCGGCCTCGGCGCGATGGGCCTTCAGGACGTCTTCTTCCAGCTGCGCCTGCCCTTCGACTCGCCCGAGGCGAAGGCCCTCTCCACCCGCATCGCCGAGCGGATCATGCTCGCCGCGTACGAGACGTCCGCCGACCTCGCCGAGCGGAACGGCCCGCTGCCGGCCTGGGAGAAGACCCGTACCGCCCGGGGCGTGCTGCACCCCGACCACTACGGCGTCGAGCACGCCTGGCCGGCGCGCTGGGCGGCCCTGCGCGAGCGCGTCGCCGCGACCGGCCTGCGCAACTCCCTGCTCCTCGCGATCGCCCCGACGGCGACCATCGCCTCCATCGCGGGCGTCTACGAGTGCATCGAGCCGCAGGTGTCCAACCTGTTCAAGCGCGAGACGCTCTCCGGCGAGTTCCTCCAGGTCAACTCGTACCTGGTGGACGACCTCAAGCGGCTCGGCGTGTGGGACGCCCGCACCCGCGAGGCGCTGCGCGAGGCCAACGGCTCGGTGCAGGACTTCACCTGGATCCCCGAGGACGTCCGCGCGCTGTACCGCACCGCCTGGGAGATCCCGCAGCGCGGCCTGATCGACATGGCCGCCGCCCGCACTCCGTACCTCGACCAGTCCCAGTCGCTGAACCTGTTCCTGGAGACGCCGACCATCGGGAAGCTCTCCTCGATGTACGCGTACGCCTGGAAGCAGGGCCTGAAGACGACGTACTACCTGCGCTCCCGCCCGGCGACCCGCATCGCCCGCGCCGCCGCCCGAGCCACCACCGTCCCCGTGCAGGCCGCCCCGGACCCCGAAGCGGTCGCCTGCTCCCTGGAAAACCCCGAGTCCTGCGAGGCCTGCCAGTAATGCACGACAACACGAAGAACCTGCTCGACCCGGGCTTCGAACTGACGCTCCGCCCCATGCGCTACCCGGACTTCTACGAACGCTACCGGGACGCCATCAAGAACACCTGGCACGTCGAGGAGGTCGACCTCCACTCGGACGTCGCCGACCTCGCGAAGCTCAGCCCCATGGAGCAGCACCTGATCGGCCGGCTGGTGGCCTTCTTCGCCACCGGCGACTCGATCGTCGCGAACAATCTGGTGCTCACCCTCTACAAGCACATCAACTCCCCCGAGGCGCGGCTCTACCTGTCCCGCCAGCTCTTCGAGGAGGCCGTCCACGTCCAGTTCTATCTGACGCTGCTGGACACCTACCTGCCCGACCCGGAGGACCGCGCCGCCGCCTTCGCGGCCGTGGAGAACATCCCCTCCATCCGCGAGAAGGCCGGGTTCTGCTTCAAGTGGATGGACTCGGTCGAGTCGATCGACCGCCTGGAGACCAAGGCCGACCGCCGCCGTTTCCTGCTCAATCTCATCTGCTTCGCCGCGTGCATCGAGGGCCTGTTCTTCTACGGCGCCTTCGCCTACGTCTACTGGTTCCGCAGCCGGGGCCTGCTGCACGGTCTGGCCACCGGCACCAACTGGGTCTTCCGGGACGAGACGATGCACATGTCCTTCGCCTTCGACGTCGTCGACACCGTGCGCAAGGAGGAGCCGGAGCTGTTCGACGACGCCCTCCAGCAGGAGGTCACCGACATGCTGAGGGAGGCCGTCGAGGCCGAGCTGCAGTTCGCGCGCGACCTGTGCGGCGACGGCCTCCCGGGCATGAACACCGACTCGATGCGGCAGTACCTGGAGTGCGTGGCCGATCAGCGCCTGACACGTCTCGGCTTCGCCCCGGTGTACGGCTCCGAGAACCCCTTCTCCTTCATGGAGCTGCAGGGCGTTCAGGAGCTGACCAACTTCTTCGAGCGGCGTCCCTCGGCGTACCAGGTGGCGGTGGAGGGCACCGTCGACCTGTCCGAGGACTTCTGAGTCTCCTTCCCCGCTCCCTCGTCCTCCCGGGCCTCCCTGGCCTCCCTGGCCTCCCTGGCCTCCCTGAGCTGACGGTCGATGCGCCTGTCGCGCACGATGCCGATCACCGAGGGGAGGACCATGAGGACGAGGACCCCGAAGGTCACGAGCATTCCGATCAGGGCTTCTGTCTGGTTTCCGGTCATGACACCACTGTCGCGCCGGATACTCCTTACCGGGAGTGGCAGGACTGCCGTAGGGCCTCGATTTCCTGCCACTTCCGAGGCAGACTGGCGGCATGCTGCAGAACGTGGCCGCCGTCCTGATGGACGGCGCGCATCCCTTCGAACTCGGCGTGGTCTGCGAGGTCTTCGGCGTCGACCGGAGCGACGAGGGCCTGCCGGGGTACGACTTCGCCGTGGTCTCCGCGGAGGGCCCGGAGCTGAGTACCCATGTCGGCGGGCTCTCCGTCTCCACGCCGTACGGTCTGGACCGGCTGGAGGAGGCCGACCTGATCGCCGTGCCGGCGGGGAACGACTACGTCCGCCGGGAGTACCCGCCCGAGCTGCTGGACGCCCTGCGGCGGGCGGTGGACCGGGGCGCGCGGGTGCTGAGCGTGTGCTCCGGGGTGTTCGTGCTGGGCGCCGCCGGGCTGCTGGACGGACGGCGGTGCGCGGTGCACTGGCACCACGCGGCCGAGCTGGCCCGGCAGTACCCGCGGGTCGCCGTCACGCCCGACGTGCTCTACGTGGACGAGGACCCCGTGATCACCAGCGCCGGCACCGCCGCCGGTATCGACGCCTGTCTGCACATCGTCCGCAAGGAGCAGGGACCGGAGGTCGCCAACAGGATCGCCCGGCGCATGGTCGTACCGCCGCACCGGGACGGCGGTCAGGCGCAGTACATCGAACGGCCGCTGCCGCGCTCCTCCTGCGACACCGTCGGCGAGGTGCTGGCCTGGATGGAACAGCACCTCGACGAGGAGGTCACCGTCGAGCAGCTCGCGGCCCGGGCGCACATGTCCCCGCGCACCTTCGCCCGCCGCTTCCAGCAGGAGACGGGTACGACTCCCTACCGCTGGATCCTGCGCCAGCGTGTCCTGCTGGCCCAGCGGCTGCTGGAGGCGACGGACGAGACGATGGACGCGGTCGCCTGGCGCACCGGCTTCGGTACGGCGGCGGCACTGAGGCACCAGTTCGTCCGTGCCCTGGGCACCACTCCGCACGCCTACCGGCGCACCTTCCGGGGCCCGGAGGCCGTCGCCTGAGCGGCCACGCGACCGAGCCGCTCACCGTGCTACGGGCCTGACCAGCAGGTCGTGCGGCCGCAGTGTGATGCCCACGCGGACCGCGTCGTTGGAGCCCGCCACCTGCTCGAAGCGGTACTTCGTGGCAAGCGCGGCCGTGATCAGCGTCAGCTGCGCCATGGAGAAGTGGTCGCTGGGGCACTTCCGCTTGCCCGCACTGAACGGCTTCATGGCGTATTTCGGCACCTCCCCCGCACGGTCCGGAATCCACCGGTCCGGGTCGAACTCCAGGTTGTCCGCGTACGACTTCGGATCGCGCTGGATCGCGTACGGACTGTAGATGATGTCCGACCCGGCCGGAATGCGGTAGCCACCGAGTTCGGTCTCGACCACCGCGCGCCGCGTCAAAACCCACACGGCGGGACGCAAACGCATGGCCTCCACGATGACATTGCCGGTGTGCGTGAGACTCCGGACATCCTCGAATGCCACGGGGCGTCCGCCGGTGACCGCTTCGACTTCGTCGCGTATGCGGTCGGCATGTTCCGGGTGTTCGGCAAGTGCCTGCAGCAACCACATGATCGTGGAGGCGATGGTTTCGCTGCCGGGGGTGAGTATGGCGACGACCTGGTCGTGGATCTCCTGTTCCCCGATGGGGTCGCCATTGTCGTCCTTTGCCTCCAGCAATGCTGTCAGCAAGTCGTCCGGCTTTTGACCGGATGCGCGTCGCTCGGCGATGATCTCGTCCACCAGGAGATGCAAATCGGCCAGCGCGTTGTTGAATTCGCGATTGGCCGGAAGCGGCAGCCGGTAGAGCGGTCCGAGCGGAACCACCATGCGCCGGTACATGCCCCGGAAGACGGTGGCGAGCGCGACGCACAGCCGCTCCGCCCGCTCGTCCATGTACTGGCCGCGCAGCAGACAGCGGGCCGCGACGCGCACGGCGACGCGGAAGGACTCGGAGGTGGCGTCGACGGTTCGCCCCGGCTGCCAGCGCTCGGTGAGCGCGTGCGCCTCCTCCTCCATGATCGGCCCGTAGGCGGGGATCGCGTCGAGCTTGAACGCCGGCTGGATGGTGCGCCGCTGGCGGCGGTGGAGCGGGCCGTTGGCGGTCGCCACGCCCTCCTTGCCGAGCAGGCCCTCCAGTGACTCCCACAGCGGACCGGCTATGTGGTAGTCGGGGCTCAGGGCCAGCGCACCGGTGAGCTCCGGGGTGGTGACCGCGTAGACGGTCTTCGGGCCGAGCCTGATGCGAACGATGTCACCGTGGTCGCGCAGCTGGGACATGAAGGCCAGCGGGTCGCGGGCCAGCCTCCAGCCGTGGCCGAGGAGCGGGACACCGCCACCCGCGACGGGCGGCTCGCGCAGCTCCGGTGCGTCTTCGGTCCGGGTTTCGGGGTTGACGGACTCGACGGTCATTTCTCACCTGCCGCTTCGTTGTTGACGTACGGGGGCGTGGACCGGTCGTCCCAGCTGTCGACCATGTACCGGCCGGACTCGTGGTGGAACCAGTAGACGGAACTGAACCAGTTCCGCATATTGCCGACGTTGGCCCGTACGGCGCCGCTCAGTTCCTTTCCGCGTACGGTGCCGTTGTCGAGTTCGTCGGCGAACCGTAACGCGTCCTGTTCCACAGCGAGGAAGTCGGTAATGCATTCCTCGACGCGTCGCCGGACTTCCGCGATGGATTCTTCCAGGGTCAGTCCGTGATGCGTGATGAGACTGATTCCCAGATTGTGGACATCATCGCCCGCTATTTCCTTGGGCAGTGAGCACAGGTCGTTGTACCAGGCGGCGAATTCCTGGCTCAGCAGTGCCGCCCGGCGATATGCCGGGTGTTTCCGAACGGCGTCCGGTAGTTCGCACCCCGCGCTCGGCTCCAGCAGGTCGGTCCAGATCCAGTGCGCGAAGGTGAGCCGGCGCAGTTCGAGGTACTCCTCGACGCCGGGCACGATGCCATGGGTTCGGTTGTGGAATTCCCGGTCGTACGCCTCGATCACCGCGTGGAAGTGCCGGGCGAACCGGGTGTTCCACGTCGCCGGCGGCGGCAGGAAGGCGTACAGCCGCCGCACACTGTCGGCGAACCCGGCGACCAGCGTGTCCTCGTGGTACAGATGGTCCGCGGGTGAGTCGAGTGCCGTGTGCAACTGGTCCCGCAGTCGCCGCCACGCGGCCGGGCGGTCGTGGACGATGTCCCGGTCGTGCCGGTCGTCCCAGACGAAGAACCACGCGCTGTAGTCCGCTATCGCCTGCATGACCTCGTCGGGGGCGCCCAGGTAGTAGCCCGCCATGAGGTCCGTGTAGCACAGGCCGTCGGCATATTCCTCGACCTTGTCCGCCGGCATGAGCCGTTTTTCGAGCAGCCAGGTACGGGTCTTCTCCTGGAGCTTCGGCCAATACGGGTGCAGTTGCCGGGGAAATGCCGCCTCGATCACCGGAAGGCGCAGTGATGGCGGTACTGCGATCGCGGTCGGTGTCGCTGTGGTGCCGTGTGAGAAAGCATGCACGAACAAACCCCTCTCAGCCGCCGGTGGCGCACCCCTCCCGCTGAGCGAGGCGTGCGCCGTTGCGTATCCCCGCACTTCCCATTCAGCACTACAACTGACCGTTCTGGGAACGGATTTGCTCCATTCACTACCCCACAGTGCCGGAATTCTCCTGTTGTGTGGCAGCTTCCGGCAGACGAACGGCGCCCGCTCGGGGTGAGACCCGAACGGGCGCCGTACGCACGGAGGAGGGGTGGAGGTGACGCGGTGTCAGTCGTTCGCGACCACGGGGTAGCGCGGCTCGTTCTCGGCCATCTGCCGCAGCGCGTCCTTGCGTTCGCGCTTGGAGAGCCGGTCGATGTAGAGGTACCCGTACAGGTGGTCCGTCTCGTGCTGCAAACACCGTGCGAAGTACCCGGTACCGCGCACCTTGACCGGGTTGCCCTTCTCGTCCTGCCCGGTCACCTCGGCGTAGTCGGGGCGGGCGAGCGGCGCGTAGGCGGTCGGCACCGACAGGCAGCCCTCGTTGCTGTCGTCCAGGCTGCGCCGGTCGGCGGGCAGTTCGACGAGGACCGGGTTGCAGACCACGCCGACGTGGCGGACGCCCTCGTCGTCGGGGCAGTCGTAGACGAAGACCTTCTTGCCGACGCCGATCTGGTTGGCGGCCAGGCCCACGCCCTCGGCGGTGCGCTGGCTGGCGAACATGTCCGCGACCAGCTGCTGGAACTCCTCGCCGAAGTCGGTGACGTCCTCGCACTCCTTGTGCAGCACCGGATTGCCGACCACCGTGATCGGACGCGAGGTGCCGCGCTCACGCCAGGCAGCCTCGCGCTCCTCGCAGTCCTCGGTGTCGACGACGAACCCCTCGTCGTCCACGGGGAGCACGCCCACGTGCTGCTGATCGGTGTCCTGCTGGGCCATGACCGACGTATGCCTTCCTCGAACAACAAAGGGTGATGCTGAATGGCGACTGCTCCTGCGGAGCCCTGGTAAAGACTACGGGGCCGCTCAGCAGACCTCTTCCAGATCCCGCCAGTCCCGGGAATCCGGACTGTCCGCCACCCAGCCGTCCAGCAACCCCTTCACCAGCGCGGCCGGCGCTGCCACACCGCACTCCCGCTCCGGCACCCATTGCTGCCCGTCGGTGCGGTGGCCGAGTGGCCCCGGGTGTCCGGGTTCGCTGTGGTCGTGCGGGTCGAGGTGCTCGCCCTCGCCCTCGTCGGACGGCATCCGTGACTCCGAACACATCCGGCACAGCAGCCGGACCGACGACGACCAGTCCTCGGCGGCGAAACCGGCGTCCGCGGCGAGCTGCTCGAGGGCGTCCCGGTCCGACTCGGTGGCCGCCTCCAGGAGGACCACCCAGGTGGGTACGGGCGACGGCGCCCACAGCTCGATCTCGTCGAAGACGGGATAGGCGTGCCCGGCGGTGGTGGTCCGTTCCCCGTGCGGCACCCCGTCGTGCAGGACGACCTCGCCCCAGCGGCGGCCGGAGGACGGCAGCGGAATGGACAGCACCTCGATGCGGGCGGGGTCCAGCCGTCGCCCCCACACGACCTCGGCCTCCCCCTCCGGAGACAGCCGTACGGCCGCGCTGCCGAGCTCCATGCCGAGCGGCTCACCGGCGTCCGTCGCGTCCCCGGGGGTGCGCAGCCCGTAGGCCTGCCAGGCCCGGCGGGCCAGCGGCCAGTCCTGGAGGGCGGTCGCGGCGATGCCGACGTTCCACCAGTCGGGTGCCCCGATGTCCCGGTCGAGCAGCGCCACCGCCCTGAGGCCCGCCGCTCTGGCCTGCTCCCAGTCGTGCCGGAACTTGTGCAGCAGGGCGAGGTTGAACCACGACTCCGACAGCCACGGTTCCAGGTCCGCGGCGCGCGTCAGCAGAGCGCCCGCGTCCTCGTAGCGACCGTCGCCGATCAGCGTGAACGCGCGGTCGGTGGCCTGCCGCCAGGAGGCGGAGGGCCGGTGCCGTCCCTTGCCGAAGATCCTCACGATTCCCGCCTGCCAGTTCCGTTCTGTGGGCTGGCTGTGCCTTCCCGCGCCCCCGGACACCTTCTCCTTCGCATCCAACCACGTACGGCTGGAAGGGCGCTCATTACCCATGGGTTACCCAGCCGCGGGCGAGGTAAGACTGCCGCGTGAAAGCACTCGGGCCAGTGCTTCCACGACGTCGGGAGCGTAGTCGTCCGCGGTGGCCAGGCGCAGCTCCTCCAGGGCCGTGAGGCCGCCGCCGGGCCCGGCGTCCCTCGCCTTCTCCTCGTAGGCGTTCACGGCCCGTACGATCCGCGCGGCGACCGGCTGCTCCCGGCAGGGGTCGGCCTGCCGCTCCACCACCACCGCGACGGCCGCGTCGACCCCGGTCTGGCGGACGACGGCCCCGCCGAGCAGGGCGATCCGCCGTTGCTCGGCGGCGGGCAGACCGGCGGTGGCCCCGGCCGGAACCGGGTCGATGAGGCTCAGCTGGCCGATGTCGTGCATGAGGGCCGCGTACTCCAGCACGGTCAGCTCGACCCCGGACAGCCCCAGGTCCCGCCCGACGGCGCCACTGAGCTCGGCGACGCGGCGGGCGTGCCCGGCCGGGGTGTACCCGGCGATCTCGGTGGCCCGGGCCAGGGAGGCGATGGTCTGCCGATAGGTGGCCCGGACGGCCGCGTACCGGCGGTAGGACAGCTGGGTGAGCAGCAGCGGCACGCAGAAGACGGGGAGCGCCCACAGTCCCGCGACGGCCACCGCGAGCGCCATCACCGCCCCGGTCGCGCACACCGCGGACGTGATCCCGACCATGCCGCGCAGTTCCTCGCGCAGCAGCGGACCGAAGGGCCACCCGGTGCGGGCGCGCGCGGGTGCCGCGGCGAGCACGGCGTCGCACAGCGCGGTCAGGGCGAGCAGCGCGATCAGCAACAGCGCGTAGGCGGGGCCGCCCCAGTCGCGGAAGGCGCCCTGGTTGGACAGCGGCTGGAAGCACACGGCGGCGAAGGCGACGGTGAGCACGCGCCGCGCCAGGTGGTCCAGCACGGGCCCGCCGCCGCGCGCGATGTACGGCACGCTGCCGAGCAGCGACGCGGCGAGCACGACGGTGACGGTCTGGGCGACGCCGTGGTGCGTGGGCTGCCCTGCGACGTCCCCGAGCAGCGCGTACGCCAGCGCTCCGGCGGCCCCGAGCGGCGCGGCCTCCCGGGCCTCGGTCCCGGCCCGCCGGGTGACCTCGCCGAGGGCGACGAGGACGCCGAAGGCGAGCGCGACGGGCCGCTCGGCCAACCCCGACCACAGCACGCAGGCGAGACACCCGAGCGCGAGGACCCCCGCGGCGGCGGGGATCAGGAGAAGAGCCACCGGGGACCGGGAGGTGGACCGCCGTCCGGCCTGGAGCAGGGACCAGGGCTGGGACGGGTACAGGAGCTGAGCCTGGGGCTCGGTCTGGGTCTGGGACTGCGGCTGGGGCTGGAGCTGCGGCTGGGGCTGGGGCTGGTACGAGGTCATGGTGCTCCCCCGCCGACGCGGTCACGCGGTGCTCCGCCGCGGCCGGCCGTCGGCGCCGGCCTCCGCCGGTCGTGGCCGTCGCCCGCGCCTATGCACGGGGCCGCACCCGCACCCGCACCCGCACCCGCACCCGCACCCGCACCCGCAGGAACGACGGCATCCGGTCCGGTCACGGTCGGCACTCCGTCGGCCGCCGCCCCCGGCCGCCGCCCCCGACCACCGACGGCGCTCCGGATCCGTGCGCCGTCCCCCGAGTACACCCACCCCGTCATGACGCCCCCCTTCCGGCGCTGTCCCACGCGCCCTCGCCCCGGCCCGGGGTCACGCCGGCGGGAACGACCGGTGTGCCGTCCGCCGTCACCGCCGGTCGCCAGCCGTGGCGTCCCAGGGACCGGACCAGCGCTCGGACCATCCGTGGGTCGAACTGCGCCCCGGCGCACCGCTGGAGCTCCTCCACCGCCACCGCTACGGGACGGGCCCTGCTGTAGGACCGCGTGGACGTCATGGCGTCGAAGGCGTCGGCGACGGCGACCACCCGGGCCGACTCGGGGATCCGGTCGCCGGCCAGCCCGTAGGGGTAGCCGCTGCCGTCCAGCCGTTCGTGGTGGTGGAGGACGGCGGCCCGGGCCTCACCCAGGAAGCGGATGCCGCGCACCATCTCGTGCCCGTACTCGGGGTGCAGTTCGATCACCCGGCGCTCCTCGGGTGTCAGCGGCCCGTCCTTGCGCAGCAGCCGGGTGGGCACCCCGAGTTTGCCCACGTCGTGCAGGATCCCGGCGAAACGGAGCGTCTCGACGCGCTCGTCGTCCATGCCCAGCTCACGGGCGATCATCATCGAGGCCTGGCCGACCCGCTCGCTGTGCCCGCGCGTGTAGCCGTCCTTGATGTCGACGGCCTGCACCAGCGCGCGGATGGTCGCCTGGTGCGCGGCCTGTTCCCGGTGGTACTGGGCGAACGCCCACCACGCCACGCACATCGGCAGCAGTACGAGCAGCGCGGCGACGGGACCGTACGGGCTGCGCCACAGGACGGCCATCATCAGTCCGGCGAGCCCGTGCACGGCGATCGGCGCGAGCGACCGGGAGAACAGCCCCCGCCACGCCCGCCCGGCCGGCACCCGGTCGGCGAGCGCCAGGATGCCGCCGTCCAGCAGGGTCAGTACCAGGCAGAACGCCAGTACCGCGGCCCCGGCCGGCACGAGCGCGTACGGGAAGTCGGAGGCGACCACCGCGTCCCGCCCGCCGCACGTCCAGTGGACCCGCGCGGCGGCCCACACGGCGAGCGTCAGCTGCGCGGCCCGCCAGACGCGCCGCAGAGCGAAGGGCCGCTGCGCCACCGGGGACAGGAGGGCCCCGGGCAGCGCCACGAGCGCGGCGGCGGGCGGCGGCAGCAGGAAAGCCCCGGCGAGCAGTACGGGATAGCAGGTCCCGACGAGACGGGACCGGGCGACCAGTTCGGAGCCCGCGTACAGCCCGGCGAGCAGCAGCACCGCCCACCAGGGCGTATGCACCCGAGGCAGCGGGCGCAGGCAGACCAGGGCGGCGAGGACCACAGCGGCGACGTACGCGTGTGCCCGCGCCGGTACCGCGTCCATGTGCCCCTCCCCCGGCCATGCCTGTCAGGCTCCGGAGCCTAGGACGGCGGCAGGGGAACGCGGGCAGATAACCCGCGGATTAGCACGTACGGGTGACGCGACGGGTGACGTGCCGCCTCACGGTCCGCCCGGTCGGGACCGGCTCAGGACTCCTGCGGAGTCGGCGGCGCGGCCGTGACGTCGTGCTCGGGCACGGACTGTCCGGAGCGGATCAGGTCGATCCGGCCCATGACCTTGGAACGCAGGTCACCCGGCACGTCGTCCTGTCCGCAGCACCGCTTGACCAGCTTCTTCACGGCCTGCTCCAGCCCGTACTTCTCCAGGCAGGGCGAGCACTCCTCGAAGTGGTGCTCGAACTTCACGCAGTCCGAGTCCGGCATCTCTTTGTCGAGGAACTCGTAGAGATGATCGAGGATTTCGCTGCAATCCGTCTCGTGCGGCTCTCCGCAGCTCATGACCCCGAGCCTTTCGCTTCGTTCGACTCTCCGGCGCCGGCCGGGACCAGGCCGCGGTCGCGGGCGTAGTCCTCCAGCATGCCGCGCAGCTGACGGCGTCCACGGTGCAGCCGGGACATCACCGTACCGATGGGTGTCCCCATGATGTCGGCGATCTCCTTGTAGGCAAAGCCCTCTACATCCGCCAGATACACGGCGATGCGGAACTCCTCGGGGATCGCCTGGAGCGCCTGCTTCACGTCCGAGTCGGGCAGGTGGTCGAGCGCCTGCGACTCCGCGGAGCGCAGACCCGTCGACATGTGCGACTCGGCACGCGCGAGCTGCCAGTCCTCGATCTCCTCGGCCGCGCTGCGCTGGGGTTCGCGCTGCTTCTTGCGGTACGAGTTGATGAAGGTGTTGGTGAGGATGCGGTACAGCCATGCCTTCAGGTTGGTGCCCTCACGGAACTGGTGGAAGGACGCGTACGCCTTGGCGTAGGTCTCCTGCACCAGGTCCTCGGCATCGGCCGGATTACGCGTCATGCGCAGCGCGGCCGAGTACATCTGGTCGAGGAACTCGAGCGCGTCCCGCTCGAAGCGCGCGCTGCGCTCCGCGGTCGACTCCGCGCCCGTGCCCCGGCCCTCGGGCTGCTCCGCCTGGCCGTGTTCGGTCCCTGCGTCGGTCCCAGTGACCGGACCCACCTCCTCCAGTGACGTCGCGAGGCCGAGACCGGCCCCACTCGAATCGGAGGATAGACGACGATCCGGTCCGCCCGCCGCCCGAATAGGGGCGGTCTTGGCGGCGTGCAGCACGGTCCAGTCCAGGTCGGCGCGGCTGCTGCGACTCGGGCAGAAGGCTGAACCCATGCGGCGGACTTCCTCTCCTACGGCGTCGGTGCTGATTCTCAGCAACGTATGTCCGCCACAACAGTGGCCGCCCGCCGGTCATTCCCGGGCCTTCACCCGAGTGAGCCGACCCACTTCGCGACGCCTTCGGTGATCAGTTCCAGCGCCTGCTCCTGCGTGGTCTCCGCCCGCTTGGGCACGGCGAAACCGTGGTCGCCGTGCGGGACCTCGATCAGGTCGTACGTCCCTTCGGGGAACTCCTGGGGCCTGCCGAACGGGTCGTTGCCGCCCTGTACGACGAGGGTGGGCACACCGGCCCCGAGCAGCTCGTCGGCGCGGGACTTCTCGGGCCTGCCGGGCGGGTGCAGCGGGAAGCCGAGGGCGAGGACGGCGTGGGCGCCCAGTTCGGCGGCGGTGCGGCAGGCGACCCGGGCACCGGCGCTCCGGCCGCCCGAGACCACCGGCAGCCCCGGCGCGGCGAGCGCGGGCCAGATGCCCCGCCAGCCGACGTCCAGCGTCTTCGGCGCGGGCGCCAGCTTCTTGCCGGCCACCCGCCACGGCTGCTCGACGAGGGCGACGCTCACACCGTGCGCGGGCAGTGCGGCCGCCAGCGCCCGCAGGTCGCGCGCCTCGATGCCGCCGCCGGCGCCGTGGCTCACGGCGAGGACGAGACGGGGCTTCTTCGCCGGGTGCCAGGTGACGCGGGCGGGGCCGGCTTCGGTGTCCACGGTCTCGGGGGTCGCGCGGGTCGCGGGGGTCGCGGGGGTTTCGGGTGTCTCGGGTGTCTCGGGTGTCACGTCAGAAGAGTGTGCCCTCTTCCGGTCCCTCCAGCTCCCTCAGCAGTTCCGGCCCGTTGTTGCGGACGCTGCTCACGGCCGTGGAGACGGGGAACGCCCGCATCAGTCCGGCGGGCGGCGCCGCCAGCATCGAGGTCAGCTCGTCGGGGTCGGTGCGCGCCGGGTCGAGCCAGTCGTCCCAGCGGTCCGGTGTCAGCATCAGCGGCATCCGCGGGTGGATGTCGGCCAGGGCGTGCGGACCGTCGGCCGGGGCGACGGCGAGCGGCGTGGTCTCCGCCTCCGTGGTGATCACCGAGCACGTCACCCACCAGGAGTGCGGGTGGTCGTCCGGCAGTGTCTTGTCCCGCCAGAACTCGTACAGCCCCGCCATGGCGAACACGGACCCGTCGGCGGGCGTCACGAAGTACGGCTGTTTGCGGGGCCGCTTCTTGCGCCCCTCGACCTCCAGGTCGCGCTCCTGCTTGCCGGTGACCCACTCGTAGTAGCCGTCGGCGGGCAGGATGCAGCGCCGGGTGGCGAAGGCGCGACGGAAGGACGGCTTCTCATGGACGGTCTCCGCGCGCGCGTTGATCATCCGGGCGCCGCCCTCGGGCGTCTTGGACCAGGAGGGGACGAGACCCCACTTGAGCTTGCGCAGCTGGCGAACCGGTTTCGGGTCCTCGACGTCTTTCAGGGGACGGTCCAGGACGGCGTAGACCTCCTTCGTGGGAGCCACGTTGTAGTCGGGCTCCAGAGTCTCCTCCGGCTCCCACTTCTCGATCTCAAAGATTCCCGCGAGATCCTCGGGTCGACGACTCGCCGCATACCGTCCGCACATACGTGCCACACTGCCAGACCCCGCGCGCATACGAGGAGCCCTCACCGAACATGGACCACCTCGCAACGGCCTCGCTCACCTCCCTCTGGGACGAGGTCTCCGGCACCCAGCCCGATCCCGACCTGTGGGTGGTGATCGCGGCCCTGGCCGCCGCGCTCGCCGTCGTCGTGCCGCACGGGCTGTGGCGGATAGCGCGCAACGCGATCACCATCGCCCACGAGGGCGGTCACGGGCTCGTGGCCCTGCTCACCGGGCGCACGCTGACCGGCATCACACTGCACTCGGACACCAGCGGCCTGACCGTCAGCCGCGGCAAGCCGCACGGGCTCGGGATGATCCTGACCGCGGTCTCCGGCTACACCGCTCCCCCGCTGCTCGGCCTCGGCGGCGCCGCGCTGCTGGCCGCGGGGCGCATCACGCTGCTGCTGTGGCTGGCGACGGCGCTGCTCGTGGCCCTGCTGGTGATGGTCCGCAACGCGTACGGGGTGCTGACGGTGGTGCTCACCGGCGCCGCGTTCGTCGTGGTGTCCTGGCTGGCCGGGCCGCAGGTGCAGGCGGCGTTCGCGTACGCGGTGGTGTGGTTCCTGCTGCTCGGCGGGGTGCGGCCGGCGTTCGAGCTGCAGGTCAAGCGGGCGCGGGGCGGCGCCGGGGACTCGGACGCGGACCAGCTGGCCCGCCTGACCCACGCACCGGCGGGGGTGTGGTTCTTCCTCTTCCACGCGGTGTCGCTGTGTTCGCTGGTCGGCGGGGCGCGCTGGCTGCTGGAGCTGTGAACCGGGCACATCCGGGCCCCGCGCTCCCGCATATATGCACGGCAAGTGCGGAGTCGAATTGCACTGTCGTGCTTTCGGTCAGGTTTCGCCGCTTTTGATCAAGATCTCCGATCGTCCCCAGCCATTAAAGTGGGGCCCATGACCGTGAACCCCGCGCACACCGCCCTCTGGCCCGCACCACACGCGAGCGGAGCCGTCGACGCGACCGTCCACGTGCCCGGGTCCAAGTCGGTCACCAACCGCGCCCTGGTGCTGGCCGCGCTCGCCTCCGAGCCCGGCTGGCTGCGCCGCCCGCTGCGCTCCCGCGACACCCTGCTGATGGCCGGCGCCCTGCGCGCGATGGGCGTCGAGATCGAGGAGGGCGTCGGCCCGGACGGCACGGGCGAGTTCTGGCGGGTCATCCCGGCCGGCCTGCGCGGCCCGGCCACGGTCGACGTCGGCAACGCGGGCACGGTCATGCGCTTCCTCCCGCCGGTCGCCACGCTCGCCGACGGCGCCATCCGCTTCGACGGCGACCCGCGTTCGTACGAGCGTCCCCTGCACGGCGTGATCGACGCGCTGCGCGTCCTGGGTGCCCGCATCGACGACGACGGGCGCGGCGCACTGCCGATGACCGTGCACGGCGGCGGCGCCCTGGAGGGCGGTCCGGTCGAGATCGACGCGTCGTCGTCCTCGCAGTTCGTCAGCGCGCTGCTGCTGTCCGGCCCGCGCTTCAACCAGGGTGTCGAGGTCCGCCACACCGGGTCCGCGCTGCCGTCCATGCCGCACATCCGCATGACCGTCGACATGCTGCGCTCGGTCGGCGCCCAGGTCGACACCCCGGAGTCCGGCGGCGAGCCGAACGTCTGGCGGGTCACGCCGGGCGCGCTGCTCGGCCGGGACCTGACGGTCGAGCCGGACCTGTCCAACGCCCAGCCGTTCCTGGCGGCGGCTCTGGTGACCGGCGGCAAGGTCGTGGTCCCCGACTGGCCGTCCCGCACCACCCAGCCCGGCGACCGGCTCCGCGAGATCTTCACCGAGATGGGTGGTTCCTGCGAACTCACGGACTACGGGCTCGTCTTCACCGGCTCGGGTGCCGTGCACGGCATCGACGTCGACCTCGGCGAGGTCGGCGAGCTGACCCCGGGCATCGCGGCCGTCGCCGCCCTCGCGGACTCCCCCTCGACCCTGCGCGGGGTCGCGCACCTGCGCCTGCACGAGACGGACCGCCTGGCCGCGCTCACCAAGGAGATCAACGAACTCGGCGGCGACGTCACCGAGACCGCCGACGGCCTGCACATCCGACCGCGCCGCCTGCACGGCGGGGTCTTCCACACCTACGAGGACCACCGCATGGCCACCGCCGGGGCGATCATCGGCCTCGCGGTCGCGGGCGTGGAGATCGAGAACGTGGCGACGACCGCCAAGACACTGCCCGAATTCCCCGACCTGTGGACCGGGATGCTCGGGGCGTAGGGACGGTTCGCCATGCGCCGCTACGGCAAGCACACCGACGAGGACGACATCCGGTCCCGCCCGAACCGCAAGGGCAACCGGCCGCGCACCCACACGCGCCCCAAGCACGAGGACGCCGCCGAGGGCCTGGTCCTCACCGTGGACCGGGGCCGGCTGACCTGCCTCGTCGAGGACCGGATCGTGATGGCGATGAAGGCCCGCGAACTGGGCCGCAAGGCGGCGATCGTCGGCGACCGGGTGGCGCTGGTCGGTGACCTCACCGGCAAGAAGGACACGCTCGCGCGCATCGTCCGCATCGGGGAGCGCACCTCCGTCCTGCGCCGTACGGCGGACGACGACGATCCCTACGAGCGCGTGGTGGTCGCCAACGCCGACCAGCTCGCCATCGTCACCGCCCTCGCCGACCCCGAGCCGCGTCCCCGTCTGATCGACCGCTGCCTGGTCGCGGCGTTCGACGGCGGCCTCACTCCGCTGCTGGTCATGACCAAGTCGGACCTCGCACCGCCCGACGAACTCCTGGAGCTGTACGGGGCGTTGGACATCCCCTACGTCGTCACCAGCCGCGAGGAGCTGGAGAACGGCGCCGCGGCCGGCCTCGTACGGGAACATCTGGACGGCAAGATCACGGCCTTCGTCGGGCACTCCGGCGTCGGCAAGACGACCCTCGTCAACACACTGGTGCCCCAGGACCGCCGTCGCGTGACGGGCCATGTCAACGCGGTGACGGGCCGCGGCCGGCACACGACGACCTCGGCGCTCGCCCTGCCGCTGTCCTCCGAGGGGGGCGGCTGGGTCGTCGACACCCCGGGCGTGCGGTCGTTCGGTCTCGCGCACATCGATCCGTCGCGGGTGATCAACGCCTTCCCCGACCTGGTGCCCGGCACGGAGGGCTGCCCGCGCGCGTGCAGTCACGACGAGCCCGACTGCGCGCTGGACGCGTGGGTGGCCGAGGGGCACGCGGACCCGGCCCGGCTGTACTCGCTGCGCCGGCTGCTGTCGACGCGGGAACGGAAGGAAGGCGACTGACCTCCGCGTTGTTTGCCGTGCCCTGCCACCGGTAAGTGCATAATCGCACCAAGCCGGATCCAAGGCTGAGCAAAGCCGGACGTAGCGACCATATGAAGAAGACCAGGCGACGCAGCGGTCACGGTACGGGACTACGGGAGGACAAGACATGGCGTGGCTGCTGGTCATAGTGGCCGGGGTGCTCGAAACCGGCTTCGCCGTCTGTCTGAAACTGTCGCACGGCTTCACCCGCCTCTGGCCCACCATTGCCTTCTGCGTCTTCGCGCTGGGCAGTTTCGGCCTGCTGACCCTCGCCCTGAAGAAGCTCGACGTCGGTCCGGCGTACGCGGTGTGGACCGGCATCGGCGCGGCGGGCACCGCCATCTACGGCATGGTCTTCCTCGGCGATCTGGTGTCGACCCTGAAGATCGTCTCGATCAGCTTCGTCATCATCGGCGTGATCGGGCTCCAGTTGTCGGGCTCGGCGCACTGACGCGTCCGCCGCCCGAACAACCCCGCGGATCAATACACCTGGGCCGTCGACTGGCGTGACAGGGCGGTGCGTACGAGCTCCGCCACCCCGCCCTCGGCGGGCGGCGCCGCGACGCAGGACAGGGCGAGACGCACGGCCAGTTCGCAGGAGCGGGCCAGCTCGCTGGTGTCCGGCGGCGGGAGCGCGCCGACGCCGTGCAGGACGGCCACGGCACGGTCGCGCACGAGGGCGACGAAGTCCGCGGGCGAGGGCAGTGGACCGTCGGCCCGGCGCTGGGCCGGCACCGCGGAGGAGGACGGCACCGCCGTCAGGGCCGGGGAGGGCAGCCGCTCGCTCCAGCAGCCGGTGAGCATGGCCCGTACCAGCGCGTTCTCGCGGGCGGTGGACGTGGTCCACTCCGCCGCGGCGGTGAGCCGTTCACGAGGGTCGCCGGGACCACCGGTCAGCGCACGCTCGACGCCGGCCAGGTACCCGTCCGCCTCCCTGCGGACGAGCGCCCGGGCGAGGCCCTCCTTGCTCCCGAACTCGTTGTACAGGGTCTGCCGGGACACCCCGGCCGCCGCCGCCACGTCCACCATCCGCACAGCGGACCACGGCCGACGCGCCAGCGCCCTGTAGGCGGCATCGAGCAGGGACTCCCGGGCTGCAGGCACCATCGCCTCCCTCGGGCCGAGCGACTTGGTGCCCAGATTTGACGGGTATGGGGGCACTGTCAAGAGCTCTCGCGCGGTCAGCCGCTTTCCCCCGCCGGAGCCGCGGGCAGCCGCTTCCCGGCGTAGCCGCGGGCAGTCGCGCGCCGCCGCCGCTGCGGGCAGTCGTGCCGCTGGGGCGGCACGGGTGGGCGCAGCGGCACCCTGCCGGCGCCGGGCCGCGCGACCCACCCCCACCCCAGCCCGGTCGACCCACCCCCGCCCAGGCCCCGGCCGACCCGCGCCCCGTCTGCACCGGACCGGCCGTGTCCCACCTCCGCCCCAGCGCCCGCGGACCCGCACCCCGCCACGCCGGGCCACGCACCCACCTCCGCCCCGCACCGAACAGACCCGCGCCCCACCAACACCGGGCCGCACACCCGCCCCTCGCCACCACCCGCCCCCCTGTCCCACCCCACCCCGTCAAGCCCCTGGTAGCCCCGCCCCGCCCCCGACAGATACCGTGATCGCATGCCCGACTACCTTGACGACCTCCGCCTCGCCCACGTCCTCGCGGACGCCGCCGACGCCGCGACGATGGAACGCTTCAAGGCCCTCGATCTGAAGGTCGAGACCAAGCCGGACATGACCCCGGTGAGCGAGGCGGACAAGGCCGCCGAGGAACTCATCCGCGGCCACCTCGCCCGTGCGCGCCCCCGCGACGCGGTCCTCGGCGAGGAGTACGGCGTCGAGGGCACCGGACCCCGCCGCTGGATCATCGACCCGATCGACGGCACCAAGAACTACGTGCGCGGCGTCCCCGTCTGGGCCACCCTCATCTCCCTCATGGAGGCCGGCGAGGGCGGCTACCAGCCCGTCGTCGGTCTCGCCTCCGCCCCGGCCCTCGGCCGTCGCTGGTGGGCGGTGAAGGACCACGGCGCCTTCACGGGCCGCAGCCTGACCTCGGCCTCCCGGCTCCAGGTCTCCCAGGTCTCCGCCCTCTCCGACGCCTCCTTCGCGTACTCCTCGCTTCGAGGCTGGGAGGAGCAGGGCCGGCTCGACGGTTTCCTCGACCTGACCCGCGAGGTGTGGCGCACGCGCGCGTACGGCGACTTCTGGCCGTACATGATGGTCGCCGAGGGCTCGGTCGACATCTGCGCCGAACCCGAGCTCTCCCTCTGGGACATGGCCGCGAACGCGATCATCGTCACGGAGGCGGGCGGCACCTTCACCGGCCTCGACGGACGCCACGGCCCGAACAGCGGCAACGCGGCGGCGTCGAACGGACGGCTCCACGACGAGCTTCTCGGGTATCTCAACCAGCGCTACTGAGCGCCCTCCTGACGCGCCCTCACACGCCCCCGCCCTCTTGTTGACCCGTGCTTTGCCTGCCACTCTGAGAGTCCCCCCACTTGTGAATTTGTGAATCCATGAACTAACTCATGGATCACCGGCAGGAGGTGGCTCCACCCATGCTCGTCCGCGAAGCCATGAGCACGGTAGTCCTCACCATCGGCCCCGCCCACACCCTCCGCGAGGCCGCCGCCCTGATGTCCGCGCGCCGCGTCGGCGCGGCCGTGGTGCACGACCCCGACGCCGGGGGCATCGGCATCCTCACCGAACGCGACGTCCTCGTCTCCGTCGGCCAGGGCCAGGACCCGGACACCGAACGCGCCCACGCCCACACCACCACCGACGTCGTGTTCGCCGCGCCCTCCTGGACCGTGGAGGAGGCGGCCCGGGCGATGGCGCACGGCGGCTTCCGCCACCTCATCGTCCTCGACCGCGGCGAGCCCGCGGGCATCGTCTCGGTCCGCGACATCATCCGCTGCTGGGCCCCGGCCCGGGAGAGGGCGCAGCAGGTACCGGCCTGACTCCTGAAGCCGGTACGGGAAACGCGAAACGGGCCGGGCCCCCGTCCCCGGGGATCCGGCCCGCCGCCACGACAAGCGGTCCAGTGCTGGACGTCAGCCGCGCAGGGCCTGGACCGCGGCCTCCAGCCGCTTGCCGAAGTCTCCGTCGGCCTGACGGAAGTTGTTGATCGCGCGCTCGATGATGTCGTCGCGCGAGACGTCGGAGAGGGCGCCGGCCAGGTTGCCGATCAGCCGCTCCTTCTCCTCGTCCGTCATCAACCGGTAGAGGTTGCCCGCCTGGACGAAGTCGTTGTCCTCGGCGTGCGACGGAGTGGCGGTCTCGCCGGTGACACCGGAGACGGCGACCGGCTGCCACAGGGGCTTGTCCGTCTGGAACGGGCCTCCGAAGCTGTTCGGCTCGTAGTTCTTCGCACCCTTGTGGCGGCCGTCGTACAGGTAGCCGTCACGGGAGTTGGTGCGCGCCTCGGTGGCGTGCGGACGGTTCACCGGCAGGTGGTCGGCGTTGATGCCGACGCGGTAGCGGTGGGCGTCGCCGTAGCCGAACAGGCGGCCCTGGAGCATCTTGTCCGGGGACGGGCCGATGCCGGGCACGAAGTGCGCCGGGGAGAAGATCGACTGCTCGACCTCGGCGAAGATGTTCTCCGGGTTGCGGTTGAGCTCCAGCTTGCCGAACCAGACGATCGGGTAGTCCGCGTGCGGCCACACCTTGGTCAGGTCGAACGGGTTGAAGCGGTACGTCGCGGCGTCGGCGACGGGCATGATCTGCACGCCGACGGTCCAGGACGGGAAGTCGCCGCGCTCGATGGCCTGACGCAGGTCGCGCTGGTGGGAGTCGGGGTCCTCACCGGCGAGTTTGTCGGCCTCGGCCTGCGTGAGGCACTTGATGCCCTGGTCGGTCTTGAAGTGGTACTTGACCCAGAAGGCCTCGCCGGCCTCGTTGTTCCACTGGAAGGTGTGGGAACCGAAGCCGTCCATGTGGCGGTACGACGCGGGGATGCCGCGGTCGCCGAACAGCCAGGTCACCTGGTGCGTCGACTCGGGCGACAGGCTCCAGAAGTCCCAGACGTTGTCCATCTCCGTCGAGCCCGTGTACGGGTCGCGCTTCTGGGTGTGGATGAAGTCCGGGAACTTGATGGCGTCCCGGATGAAGAACACCGGGGTGTTGTTGCCGACGAGGTCGTAGTTGCCCTCTTCGGTGTAGAACTTCAGCGCGAAACCGCGCGGGTCACGGACGGCGTCCGCCGCGCCCAGGTTGCCGGCCACGGTCGAGAAGCGGAGGAAGGTCTCCGTCTCCTTGCCGACCTCGGAGAGGAACTTGGCCCGGGTGTACTTGGTGACGTCGGCCGTGACCGTGAAGGTGCCGTAGGCGCCGGCGCCACGGGCGTGCACGACCCGCTCCGGGATGCGCTCACGGTTGAAGTGCGCCAGCTTCTCCAGAAGAAGCTGGTCCTGGACGAGCACGGGGCCGCCGATTCCCGCGGTCTCACTGTTCTGGTTGTCGGCTACCGGAGCCCCGGCCTCGGTAGTGAGCGGTCCCTGAGTCACGTACGCCTCCTGCAATCCTGCAAAACCTGTCCCTTGGCTAATGCCGTTCCCGATCCTACAATGGACAATGTCTAAGTCAAGTGAGACTCCAAAGTCACACACGTTCGGGACCTGGTCCCCCTTGCTGTTAGGCTGGTCTGCATGAGTGACCTACTGGAACGGCTGCGTGGACGCGGCTGGCGCATGACCGCGCAACGGCGCGTCGTGGCCGAGGTCCTCGACGGCGAACACGTCCACCTGACGGCCGACGAGGTGCACGCCAGGGCTGTGGGCAAGCTCCCCGAGATCTCCCGGGCGACCGTCTACAACACCCTGGGCGAGCTCGTATCGCTGGGTGAGGTCCTGGAAGTCGCGACGGACAAGCGCGCCAAGCGCTACGACCCCAACGCGCACCAGCCGCACCACCACCTGGTCTGCGCCCAGTGCGGCGCGATCCGCGACGTCCATCCGATCGGCAACCCGCTGGCCGACCTCCCCGACTCGGAGCGCTTCGGCTTCACCGTCTCGGACGTCGAGGTGACGTACCGCGGCACCTGCCCGAACTGCGCGGCGGCGTAAGCCCTCGCACGAAAGCCCCGGCACCGATGGGCGCCGGGGCTTTTCGCGTGGGCATCAACGCACCGAGGGCCGGAACCCTTTCGGATTCCGGCCCTCGGCCTTCAGTAGCGGGGACAGGATTTGAACCTGCGACCTCTGGGTTATGAGCCCAGCGAGCTACCGAGCTGCTCCACCCCGCGTCGATGAATGGAACATTACGTCAACCCCACGACGGGAAGCAAATCCGTAGCCGCGCCGCTGCGGGCGGCCGCGCCTCCCCGGTGCCTCAACGGCCTGGGAGATACCGCCAGGGGCGGCACGGGTGGGCGCAGCGGCACCCGGGCAGCGCCGGACCACGCGACCCACCGCGCCCCGGCCGGCAACCACCCCGGCGCCCTCGAACGCACCCCGAGCCCAGCGCGGCGTCACGCCGACAGCTCCTGCCGCAACGCGTCCCGCAACCGCGCCGCCCGCTCCGCCACCTCCCGCGGCCCCAGCGACACCGCCCGGTCCGCCCACCGCTGCCCCTCGGCCAGCTCCCCGCGCCGCGCGCAGACCAGCGCCAGCCGCAGCGCCGCCCGTCCGTGCCCGGCGTCCGCGGCCCGGCGCCACCACACGACGGCCTCCGGCTCGCTCCCCTCCCGGGCCAGCAGCAGCCCGAGATTGAACGCGCCGTTGCGGGACCCGGCCTCGGCCGCCTCCCGGTACCACCGCGCCGCCTCCACCACGTCGCCGCGAGCCGCGGCCAGCATCCCAACCCGCACCTGGGCCCGCCGGTGCCCCTGGGAGGCCGCCCGCTCGTACCACTCCTCGCACTCGGACTTCTCCTGTGCGATCTCCCCGAGTTCGTGCGCGGGCGCGGGCGGCCTGCGCGCGTCGAGCACCGTCGCCAGACGGTACGCGGCCTCCGCGCTGCCGCCCCCCGCCGCGCAGCGCAGGAACCGCTCGGCCTCGCGCTCGTCGCCGTCGCGCAGGCGCGCCATCCCGACCTGCAGCGCCGCCTCGGTGTGCCCGGCGGCGGCAGCCCGCTCGTACCAGCGCAGCGCCGTCCGGTCCTCGCCCCGTCCGGCATGCAGGATCCCGAGGTTGAAGGCGGCGTCCACGCTGCCCGCCTCGGCGGCCTTGGAGAACCACGGCTCGGCGCCGGTCTCGTCCCCGCCGCGCAGCAGCAGGATGGCCAGCGCGTTGGAGGCCTCCCGGTGCCCGGCGTACGCGGCCCGCCGGTACCACTGCTCGGCCTGGGTGGTGCGCCCCTGTTCGGCGCAGAGCAGCCCGAGGTTGTACGCCCCGTTGTCGTCCCCGGCGTCCATGGCCGCCCGGTACCAGCGCTCGGCGGTCTGGGTCTCGCCGCGCTCGGCGTGCAGCGCGCCCAGTGCGTTGGCGGCGTTGCCGTCACCGTCCTGCGCGGCCCGCAGCCACCACACGGCGGCGCTCTCGCTGTCCCCGGCGTCCCGCAGGAGGAAGCCGAGCGCGCAGGCGGCGCGGGCCTCGCCGTCCTTGGCGGACGTCAGGTACCAGTGGCCGGCCTCCTTGAGGTCGCCCCGCTTCTCCAGGATCGTCCCGAGGTGCAGCGCCGCCCGCCGGTGGCCGCGCGCGGCGGCCTGCCGGTACCACTGCTCGGTCTCCTCGGCAGCGGAGGCCGCTGCCCCGTCGTCGGCGCGGCTCCGCCCGGCACGCCGGTCCAGCGTCCGGGCCAGCCGGTACGCGGCCTCCCGGTGGCCGCGGTCGGCCGCGGCCCGCGTCCAGCGCTCGGCGCCGGCGTCGTCGCCGCGGTGCTCCAGCAGATCGGCGAGCGCGTAGGCGCCCAGCACGTGCCCCTGCTCGGCGGACTGGCACAACCAGTACTCGGCGGCGGGCTCGTCCCCGCGCTCGCGGAAGTGCCGGCCCAGTGCGTGGGCGGCCGCGGCGGACCCGGCGACGGCGGCGATCCGCCACCATCCGGCGGCCTCGTCGGCGTATCCGCGCTGGTGCAGCAGGACGCCCAGGTTGTTGGCGGCGGCTCGGTCACCCGCCGCGGTGGCGGCACGCAGGTGGGATTCGGCCCCGTCGAAGTCGCCGCGGCGCAGCAGCATCGCACCGAGGACGCTCATCGCCTCCACCTCGCCGGCATCGACGGCGAGCCGCAGGCGCACTTCCTCGGCAGCCTCGTCGGCGGCCTCATGAGCCTCGTCCGCGGCTTCCTCCTGACCGGACGGCTGCGCAAAACGCCCTGTCCCGAACAGATTTGCCATGTCCCCCATAACGTCCATCGTCGCACCACCTGCAACCTGGGTACATCCGGTATACCGCAGCCAGTGAGGTCACTTCAGCGTTTTGTCGACATGCCCACAGGGAGACAAGTCAAACACAGATCCCCCCAACTCCCCCTGGCGGCGCGGCCGTAGCCCTCACCGGCACATGCGTTCGCACATCACAAAGGCCCGGATCCCTTTCGGAATCCGGGCCTTCATGGTCGTTCGCACGTAGCTCACGACTTCAGTAGCGGGGACAGGATTTGAACCTGCGACCTCTGGGTTATGAGCCCAGCGAGCTACCGAGCTGCTCCACCCCGCGCCGTTGTGTTCACAACCCTAGCACGGCGCGGGATGGGCTTTGACCAGCTCTGACGCTCAGCCCGAAGCAACGGGGTCAGCCGCTGTCCTGGCCCGAGCCGGGGTCCCCGGTGGGGTCCGGACTCGGACTGGCCTTGCCGTCCTCGCCCTTGTCCCCGTTCTTGTCGTCCCCGTTCTTGCCGCCGCCCTTGTCGGCCTGGGCCTGCGCCTCCTCGGCGCGTTGCAGGGCCTCCTCCAGATCCTTCTGCGCCTCCGCGTACGCGGCGAGGTCCTTCTGTTCCAGGGCCTTCTGGCCGGCGTCGAAGGCCTTCTGCGCGTCGCTGAGCGCTTCCCGGACCGTCGGGTTGGTGGACGTCGGCGGTGGCTCGGTGGTGTCCTCGCCCTCGTCCGGTGGTGGCTGGGTCGAGCCTTCCTCCGCCTCGCCGAAGACCTTGGCGAGGGCCTCGTCGAGCGTGTTCTCGAAGGCGGTGTTGCCCCCGTAGCTCACCAGGACCTTGCGCAGCAGCGGGTACTTGAGGTCGCCACCGCGCACATAGACCGGCTCGACGTACAACAGGCCTCCGTCGAGCGGCACCGTCAGCAGGTTGCCGTACTCGACCTCGGAGTCGCCGCCTCTCAGCAACCTGATGGTCTCGGCGATGTCCTGCTCGGAGTTCAACTGGCTCTGGACCTGTTTCGGTCCGTTGACGGTCGTACTGGTCGGCAGTTTCAGAATTCTGATCTTGCCGTAGCCCTCGGTCCCGGCCTCGGCGTCGACCGCCATGAACGCGCTGATGTTGTCGCGTCCGTTGGGGGTGAACGTCGTCGTCAGCGAGAACGCCTGCTGGTCCTGGTCCGGCATCTTCATGCTCAGGTAGTACGGAGGCACCGCGTCGCCCGACTTGTTGGTCGGGTCGTCCGGCACCTGCCACACCTCACTGCCGCTGAGGAACGTGTTGGCGTCCTTCACGTGGTAACGCGTGAGCAGCTCGCGCTGGACCTTGAACAGGTCCTGCGGGTAGCGCAGATGCGCCATCAGCGTGTCGGAGATCTCGCTCTTGTCCTGCACCGTGTTCGGGAACGCCTTCATCCAGGTCTTGAGGACCGGGTCCTTGGTGTCCCACTGGTAGAGCTTGACGTCACCGCTGTACGCGTCGACGGTCGCCTTCACGGAGTTGCGGATGTAGTTGACCTGGTTCTGCTGGGCCACCACCGCGCGCTGGTCGTTGGCCGCGGTCAGCGAGTCCGCGGTCGTGTCACCCAGCGTCGTACGCGAGGCGTACGGATAGCCGTTCGTCGTCGTGTACGCGTCGACGATCCACTGGATACGGCCGTCCACCACCGCCGGATAGGCGTCGCCGTCGATGGTCAGCCACGGGGCGACCGCCTCGACGCGCTCCTTGGGCGTGCGGTTGTACAGGACCCGCGAGCCCTCCCCGATCGCGCCGGAGTAGAGGATCTGCGGCTCGCTGAACGCGGCCGCGTACGCCGCCCGGTTGATCGGGCTGGACAGGTCCACCCCGCCGTCGCCCTTGTAGCTGAACGTCTTCTCGCCGTTGTCGTCGGAGTAGTCGATCTCCTTCTGGGGACCGCCGACGATCGAGTACGTGGTGGTCTTCTCGCCGTAGTAGATCCGCTGCTCGTACGTCCCGAGGTCGCCCTTGGACGGCAGGTCGGACTCGATGAAGACCGGGCGGCCCTCGGAGTCGACCTCGGTGCCCTTGGCCGCGACCACTCCGTAGCCGTGGGTGTAGCGGAAGTGGTTGTTGATCCAGTTCTTCTTCGGGATGCCGGCCAGGTTCAGCTCGCGCAGACCGATGACCGTGTCCTGGTCCTTGCCGTCCTTGGCGTACCGGTCGACGTCCAGGTTGTTCGGGAACGCGTAGTAGTTCCGCATCTGCTGGAGCTGCTGGAACGTCGGCGAGATGACGTTGGGGTCCATGATCCGGATGGACGCGGCGGCGTCCACGTCGTCACGGAGCTTGGTCTTGTCCTTGGTCTGGCTCACGCCCGGGTACTCGGCGACCTGGGTGCCCTCGATGCCGTAGGCGTCGCGCGTCGCCTTGAGGTTCTTCTCGACGTACGGCGCCTCCTTGGCCTGCTCGTTCGGCTGGACCTGGAACTTCTGGACCAGGGCCGGGTACAGGCCGCCGATGAGGATCGCGGAGAGCACCATCAGACCGAAGCCGATCACGGGCAGCTGCCAGGTCCGCCGCCAGATGGTGGCGAAGAACAGCAGCGCGCAGATGACGGCGATGCAGAACAGGATCGTCTTGGCCGGCAGGTAGGCGTTGGCGTCGACGTACCTCAGACCGGTCCAGCTGTCGGTCGCCTTGAAGTCGCTGGACTTCACCGCCAGCCCGTACCGGTCGAGCCAGTAGGCGACCGCCTTGAGGGCGACGAAGACGCCGATGAGCACCGACAGGTGCCCGGTGGCCGCGGCCGTGGCGCGCGCGCCGGGGCTGGTGACGCGGAGCCCGCCGTACAGGTAGTGGGTGAGCGCGGCGGCGATCACTGAGATGATCACGGCGGCGAAGCCGAAGCCGAGCAGGAACCGGTACCAGGGCAGGTCGAAGGCGTAGAAGGAGACGTCCAGCTTGAACTGGGGGTCCTTCTGCCCGAAGGGCACGCCGTTGACCCACATCAGCCAGGTCCGCCACTGGCCGGACGCCGAGGCGCCGGCGATCAGACCGACCAGGGCCGTGATGCCGAGCAGCAGCCACTTCTTGTACGGGGCGATGCCCATCCGGTACCGGTCGAGGTTCTGCTGCTCCATCGACATGGCGCTCAGCGGTGGCCGCAGGCGGTGGGCCAGCCAGATGTTGAATCCGACGGCGAGCGCCATCAGCAGACCGAAGACGAAGAAAAGCCCGATCTTGGTCCACAGGGTCGTCGTGAACACCGACGAGTAGTGGACCGACCGATACCAGAGCCAGTCCGTCCAGAACCCCGCGAACATGGTGAACGCCATGGCGAGTACGGCGAGAACGCCAAGTGTCATCAGCAGGGTTCGGACACGCCGGGACGGGCGGCCCACTCTGATCCGCGGCCCCGTCGGGGGGCCTCCGCCGCGGTCCGGCATCTGGAAAGCCAAGGTGCGCACCTCGAAGTTCGCTGTTGATCCGTCAGGCCCTCGGGTTCGTGGGCCCCCCGTGCGCCCCCGTGATCGTGGGCCCACACCTATGCAACTTACTCATCGTTTACTCGGTTCCCGATTCGGGCCAGTAACGAGGCAGGATTGTGACTATGTCCAACACCCCCATGGCAGCGAGCCCCCTCACCCGGGCCGTACTCGAGATCGACGAGTATGTCTCCGGCCTCGGCTGGGACCAGCCCGCACGCCTCTTTGCACTTGTCGACACGGCACGGCTGAGGGCCGATCAGCCCTCGCTCGCGGACCGGCTCGGTCTGCGGGACGAGCCGGAGAGCTCCGGCCTGACCCCGATCGAGCAGGACGAAATTCCAACGGATCAGGCGCTCGACGAGTTCCTGGGCACCATTGCCTGGCCCGACGCGGTCGTCGGCTGCGCGCTCGCCGTGGAACGCCTGATGCTGCCGCCGTCCGCCGAGGCCCAGGTCCCGGAGGGCCTGAACGAGACCAAGCTGACGCAGTGGGTGGCGGAGCACCCCGACCGCCAGGAGGTCCGCATGACGGTCGCGGTCCTGCGCGACGGTGCCCGCGACTCGGCCCTGCGGCTGCGGGAGAAGGACGCCGCCACGGAGGTGCTCACGGGCTCCGACCTGGTTCCGGGGCTGGCGCAGGCCCTGACGGCGACCTTCGAGGAGTAGCCCCGCGGGGCTCTACGCGGCCGCCCGGTCCGTCATCCGGCCGGGCACTTCGGCAGGTCGGCGGTCTTCCCGGAGCGGATGTCCTTCAGTGCGCCGAGGGCGTCGTCGATGGTGCCCACCTTCACGAGGGTGAGCCCGTCGGGGGTGTCCTCGGCGGCGGCCGCGCAGTTGTCGGCGGGCGTCAGGAAGTACTGGGCGCCCTTGTCGCGGGCGCCGATGGTCTTCATCCCGATGCCGCCGATCGGGCCGACCTTGCCGTTGTCGTCGATCGTCCCGGTGCCGGCGACGAACTTGCCGCCGGTCAGGTCGCCCGGGGTGAGCTTGTCGTAGATGCCGAGGGCGAACATCAGACCGGCGCTCGGACCGCCGACGTCGGCCAGCTTGATGTCGATGGAGAACGGGAACGTGTGATCGGTCCCCGCGGAGATCCCGACGATGGCGCGCTTCTCGCCGGCGTCGTCGGAGGTCGCGGTGGTGATCGTGACTTTCCGCGTCTTGGTGGGCGTCCGGCCCTCCTTCTCCGCGGCGGCCTGCTCCTCGGCGGGCACGATCGTGAAGACGACGTCCTGTCCGGGTTCGCGCTCGGTCACCAGCTCGGCGACATCGGCGGGCTTCTTGACGGCCGTACCGTCGACCGCCTTGATCACGTCTCCGGCGTGCAGCCGGCCCTCGGCCGGGGAGTCCTTGACGACCGTGGAGACGACCACCCAGGACTTCACCGGGATGTCGAGTGCCTTGAGGGCGGCGACCTTGGCGCTCTCCTGGGACTGGCTGAACTCCTCGGCGTTCTCCTGCGTCGCCTCTTCCTCGGTCTTGCCGTCCGGGTAGAGGGTCTCGTGCGGCACCACGCGGTTGTCGTGCGCCAGCCAGCCGTAGACCGCCTCCACGAGGTTCATCTTGTACTCGGCGCTGGTGACCCGGACGGTGGTCATGTTCAGATGGCCGCTCGCCTCATAGGTCTTGTGCCCGTCGATCTGCAGCACCGGCTCGCCGTCGTGATCGCCAAGGGTGTTCACCGTCGGCCCCGGGGACATCTCCGAGTACGGCACGGGGATGAACACACCCGCGCACAGGAGCGCGATCAGCATCAGGGTGGAGGCGAGCATCGTCGCGGTGCGGCGTGGCATGGCACGACAGTACGGGACAGGGCTGTCAGAACACCGTCAGGGCTGCGCCGTCCGGTCAGGCTCCGGTCCGGGCCTTCTCCATCGCCTCGCGGAAGCGGGCGTACCCGTCCAGCTCGGGCCCGTCACTCCGTGCCTTGCGGGTCCGGTTGGCCCAACTGCCCCACAGACCCGCGCCGACAGCCGCCACAAGCGGAATCAGCAACCAGGCAAGCGCTGCCATGCCGACCTCCCAACCCCACGAGCGTCCGCGACTGACTGATCAGCAGATTAACCATCCGCAGTGACAACGCTCACGCCGGGGGGTCGGTTACGCAACCGGAGCTACGCGTGGTGACGCGCGGGCGCCCAGAACGCCTTCAGCAGGCGCCCACCCATTCTTCGGTCCCGTCGGAGAAGGTCTGGTGCTTCCAGATGGGCACCTCGTGCTTCAGGTCGTCGATCAGCTTCCGGCAGGCGTCGAAGGCCTCACCCCGGTGCGGGCAGGAGACGGCGACGACCACGGCGAGATCCCCGACCTCCAGGTCACCCACACGGTGCAGCGCCGCGAGCGCCCGTACGGGGTACTCCGCGGCGACCTTCTCGGCGATCCGCCGCATCTCGGCCTCGGCGCTGGGGTGGCAGGAGTATCCGAGCCGGTCGACGTCGGTCCCGCCGTCGTGGTTGCGCACCGTCCCCACGAACAGCGCGGTCCCGCCGGCCGCGTCGTCCCCGACGGCCCGGAAGACCTCGTCCAGGGAGAGGGGCGTCTCCCGGATGCCGATCAGCTTGACGGGGTCCGGCGCGGCCAGCTCGCCGGGGTGGTCGTTCGTGGTTGCCATACGCCCATCGTGCCCCACGGCACGGACGGCGCGGAATAGCGCTATCACCCGGCACGCGCGCGTACCGCCTTGGAGCCTCCTACAGGGTTCCCGTGACGGGTCGGTCGGGTCCCCGCGGCCGGTCGCTCGGGCTCCTGCGGCCAGGTCGCTCGGGCTCCCGCGGCCAGGTCGGTCAGGGCACGGGGCGGGCCGTGCAGGGCCCCTGCCGGTCGGTACGGGGCAGGAGCGCCCGGGTGACGGCCCGGCGCCCGTGTCAGATCCTGCGTCGCGCCTTCCGGGCCCGGCGCACCACCGCGGCCGCGCCCAGCAGCGCCACCGTCGCGCCCGCGGCACCCGCCGCCGTCGCGTCCTTGCGTCCGAGGCGCCGCCCGGCGACCGTGTGCCGCCCGGAGACCTCCTCCAGCAGCTCCGCGAGCACCTCCTCGTTGGTGTACTTCGGCCGCCATCCGGCGTCGTGCAGCCGGCTGCCGCTCACCACCCAGGGGTACATCGTGTACGCCAGGTCGCCGGCCGGGGAGGGCGTCAGCCCGATCCGGTGCAGCCGGGCCGCCGCGCCGAGCGCGACCGCCGACGGCAGCTCCATCCGCCGGATCCCGCTGAGCTCCTCGACCTCCTCCTGCTCCAGCCACCCGTCGCAGCCGACGGCCAGCTCCCCGTCGGCCTTCTCCAGAACGGCGTACTCCAGGGCACTGCACAGATCGTCGACATGGCAGAACTGCCAGGCCGGCCGCGAGCCGGCCACGACCAGCAGCCGGGGTGACTCGAAGTACCGGGTCAGTGCGGTGTCCATGCCTCCGACCAGCACCGCGGGCCGGACGACGGTCACGTTGAGCCCGGGGTGCGCGCGGGGCGCGCGCCGGGCGAGCCGTTCGATCTCCAGCAGGTCCCCGACCCCCGTGGCCTCGGCCGTGGCGCGCAGCTCGGCGTCCTCGGACAGCGGCAGCTCGTTCTCCGGGAGGGCGCCGTAGACCATCGCGGAGGTGCAGAGCACGACCCGGTGCACGCCTGCCGCCGCGGCGGCGGTCAGGACGGTCTGCGTCCCCCGGACGTTGTAAGCCGTCCGGGCGGCCGCGTCGGTCTCCAGGTCGAGGTCGAGCGCCAGGTGCACGACGACGTCCGCACCGCGCAGTTTCTCGGCGATGGCCGGGTCCCGCACGTCCAGGATCTGCCACTGTGCCGCCGCGCACTCACCGCGCCGTTCGTCGATGGCCACGACCTGTCTGACCTCGTCGGACGCGGCGAGCCGCGCCGTGAGCAGCGCCCCGACGCCGGACGCGGCACCGGTGACCGCGACGACGGGTCCGCGCGCGCCGGGGCGGGCGGAACTGGTTGACTGGTTTCGCGCTGCGCGAACCTGCGGATCTGGGGAACTCACCGGGCGTCTCCAGCGGTTGTCTTCAGTACGGGCGCGAGCGACGCGTACGTACCAGGTGGCATCCATCCTGCCGCAGGCCGTCAGTCGGCGAAGCACCGAGGCCCGAACCGCCCCGGGTGTCTACGCTGGGTGGTGAAGTCGGGCAGCCGTGCCGCCGGAAAGAACCGGCGGCCCTACCAGCCGAGGAACCCCGTGAGTGACACCCCATTCGGATTCGGCCTTCCGCCGGAGGAGCCGGACGACGGCGACGAGGGCAAGAAGAAGGACCAGCAGGGCGGCGGTGGTCAGGGACCGGCCAACCCGTTCGGATTCGGGACGCCCGGAGCCGGAGGCTTCGGCGGCCCCGGTGCGGACAACCCGTTCGCCGCCATGTTCGGTTCCATGAACCCCAACGACCTGGGCGCCGCCTTCCAGCAGCTGGGCCAGATGCTCTCCTACGAGGGCGGCCCGGTGAACTGGGACATGGCCAAGCAGATCGCCCGCCAGACGGTCTCCCAGGGGACGCCGGACGGCACGAAGGACGCCAGCGTCGGCCCCGCCGAGCGCAATGCCGTCCAGGAGGCCGTCCGCCTGGCCGACCTGTGGCTGGACGACGCGACCGCCCTGCCCTCCGGCGCGGGTACCGCGGTGGCCTGGAGCCGCGCGGAGTGGGTCGAGGCGACCCTGCCGGCGTGGCGGGAGCTCGTCGATCCGGTCGCCGAGCGCGTCGGCACCGCCATGGGCGACGTGCTGCCCGAGGAGATGCAGGCCATGGCCGGCCCGCTGATCGGCATGATGCGTTCCATGGGCGGCGCCATGTTCGGCACGCAGATCGGGCAGGCCGTCGGCGTGCTCGCCGGTGAGGTCGTCGGCTCGACCGACGTCGGCCTGCCGCTCGGCCCGGCCGGTAAGGCCGCGCTGCTGCCGGTGAACGTCGAGGCGTTCGGCAAGGACCTCGGCGTGCCGCAGGAGGAGGTGCGGCTCTATCTCGCCCTGCGTGAGGCCGCCCACCAGCGACTTTTCGCGCATGTGCCGTGGCTGCGCTCACACCTGTTCGGCGCGGTCGACGGCTACGCCCGCGGGATCAAGGTCGACACGGCCAAGCTGGAGGACGTGGTCGGCCAGTTCGACCCGCAGAACCCCGAGCAGCTGCAGGAGGCTCTCCAGCAGGGCATGTTCCAGCCGGAGGACACCCCCGAGCAGAAGGCGGCGCTGGCCCGTCTGGAGACGGCTCTGGCCCTTGTCGAAGGCTGGGTGGACGCGGTGGTGCACGCCGCCGCCAAGCCGCGCCTGTCCTCCGCCGACGCGCTGCGCGAGACGCTGCGCCGCCGTCGCGCCTCGGGCGGACCGGCGGAGCAGACCTTCGCCACGCTGATCGGCCTGGAGCTGCGCCCGCGCCGCCTGCGCGACGCCTCCCGTCTGTGGGCCTCCCTGACGGACGCGCGCGGTGTCGACGGCCGGGACGGTCTGTGGGCCCACCCGGACATGCTGCCGACCGCGACCGACCTGGACGACCCGGACGGTTTTGTCCACCGTGAGCAGCTCGACTTCTCCGAGCTGGACAAGATGCTCGGCGAGGCGGCCGGCAAGCCCGACCTGAAGAAGAAGGACGAGAAGAACGAGAAGGACGAGAAGGGCCGGGACGAGGCCGACGGCAAGGGCGACGGCGCCGAGTGAGCCTCCACGACGACGCGGTCCTGGTCCTGAAGGACTACGCGGGCCAGGACGAACTGCGGCACGTCTATCTGGATCACCTCGCCACGCACCCGGACGGCATGTGGAAGGCCTGCGGGGACGGGCACATCACGGCGAGCGCCCTGGTGATCGACCCCTCGCGCGGGCGGGTCCTGCTGACCCTCCACAAGAAGCTGCGCATGTGGCTGCAGATGGGCGGCCACTGCGAGCCGGTCGACGAGACGCTGGCGAGGGCCGCCCTGCGCGAGGGGACCGAGGAGTCCGGCATCGCCGGCCTGGCTCTGGTCCCCGGCGGCCCGGTGCGGCTGGACCGCCACCACACGCCCTGCGCCTGGCACCTGGACGTCCAGTACGCGGCGGTGGCTCCGGAGGGGGCCGTGGAGGCGATCAGCGACGAGTCCCTCGACCTGCGCTGGTTCCCGTACGCCGAGGTCGCGGAGGTGGCCGACGAGTCGGTCGTACGCCTGCTGGAGGCGGCCCGCGCCCGGCTCTGAATCGGGTAAGGGGTGACCGCCCTTGCGATCACCCCTTACGACCCTGGCGACAGCGCGCCGCGCGCTCAGCTCCAGACGTTGCCCTGGTTCTGACCGCGGGCGCTCTGCTGCCCCATGCCGTACTGCGCGGCGAGCCCCTGCCCGAGCTGGGCGTTCTGCGGCGGCAGCAGCTCGCTGGGCTGGACGAGGGCGAAGCCGCTGCCCATGAAGCTGAGCTCCCAGCCCTCACCGGTGTTGCCGCGGCGCCGCCACACCCCGGAGGAGTGCGTCTGGGCCTGCATCTGCACGCGCAGACCGGTGGACCAGGCGACGATCGCGTCCGCGTCGCAGTTGACGTACTTGTCGGGCGTCACCTGCATCAGCAGCGGGGAGCCCGAGGTCATCAGGGCGACCTTGCCCCGGCCGGTGATGTTGAGCTGGTACTTCCCCGAGCCGGAGATGCCGTACAGGCTGTCGACCGCGATGACCTCGTGGTGCAGGGACGAGTCCATCGCCAGCACATAGCTGCTGTCGACGGTGAGACCCTCCTGGTCGACCTCCATCACCTGGACGCACTGGGCGAGGTTGGCGAAGAAGACCGTGCCCTGCCCGTGGCAGCGCATCAGGTCCAGGCCCTCACCGGTGTGCGCACGCGCGCGTGACTGGTTGTTGCTCTGGTACTCGGCGTCGAACTCGACGAGCCCCTGGTAGGCGACCATCGTGCCCTTGCGGGCGAGCACGTCGTCGTGGCCTTCCAGGGCGACGCGGAGCATGTGCTTGTTCTGCAGGCTCCAGGCTTCCTGGGTCTGCTGGTCGTTGTGGGCGAAAAGCGGGCTCTGCATGATGTTCTGGCTCCCCCTCAGCCCCGGACCCGGAGGCGGTCGGTGCTGTCCTCACTGGGCTGGACGACGACGATGCCCTGACCGGAGAAGGCCATCTGGTAGGCCTCGCCGCTGCCGCGGCCGATCAGCGACTGCGCCTTGAAGCTGCGCTTGCCCTTCACCTTGAGGTTCGGGGACCAGGCGACGAGCGCGTCCGGGTCGACGTACGTCTCGTCCTCACCACCGCCGCAGTCGACCACGATCGGCTTGCCCCGGGAGGTGAGCGCGACCCACCCCTGCCCGGAGATCTTGGTGTTCCACAGGCCCTGGCCGGCGAACTTCGCCAGGCCCTTGACCCGCTCCACGCCCCACGTCAGGTGGGCGTCGAAGGCGAGCAGGTTGGTGGCGTTGACGGAGATCCCGTCACCGTTGAGGTTGATGACGACGACGTTGGCACCGTAGTCGGCGAGGTAGAGCAGACCGTCGCCGGAGCACTTCATCAGGGGCGCGCCCTCGCCGGTCATCCAGTCCTTCGCGATCTGGCGGACGGCGGGCGGATTGGGCTCGTACTGGACGAAGCCCTCGTAGGCGGTCATCGAGCCCACGCGCGCGAGGAGGTCGTTTCCGGTCTGCATGGCGACCTTCAGCATGTGGTTGCCGTGGTTCTCCATGCGTGCGGTGACCGGTGCGGGAGCGTAGCCCGCGAGCGGCTGGTTCATGTCGGGCTCTCCCTCAGATCTCGTACGGCTGGACGATGACGAAGTTGCCGGGTGCCGCCCGGAACTGCAGGTTGACACTCTCGCCCGTGTCGCCCGCGTAGGAGTTCCGGCGCATCCGCACCTGGCTGGAGACGACCACCTGGGCGGCTGCCGACCAGGCGACGACGGCGTTGCAGTCGGCGAACGTGGTGGGCGTGACCGGCAGCACCACGGGCACGCCGTGCGTCTTGACGATGATCGTGCCGGTGCCCTGGAACTGCATCGTGAACAGCGCGCCGCCGGGAATGCCGTGCCCCTCGATACGGCGGACCTCGTGCTGGAGGCTCTCGTCGAAGGCGAGGACGTTCTCCGCGGAGACGCAGATGGCGTCGCCCTGGAGCTCGATGGGGTGCAGCATCGCGGAGTTGTCGGCGAGGAACACCTGTCCCTTGCCGGTGCAGCGCATCAGCTGCATCTCCTGGCCGGTGGCGTTGCCCACGACCCGGCCGGCGAATCCGGCGCCCTTGTAGCTGAAGTCGACCTTGCCCTGGTAGAGCACCATGCTGCCCTGCCGGGCCAGCACGGGCAGGCCTTCCGCGCCGAGGTCGACGCGGACCAGCTTCTTGTTCTGCTGGGTCCAGCGCTGACCGGTCGCCGTCTCCTTGAACTGCTGGAGCGCGGCCATCACCCCGGCGCCCTGCGGCGCGCCCTGGGGCATGCCCTGCGGGGCGGCCTGCTGACCATAGGCGGCGGGCGGGGCCGGCTGGCCGTAGCCGGGCGGCGGGGTGGGCTGGCCGTAGCCGGGAGGCGGGGTCGGCTGGCCGTAGCCGGGCGGCGGGGTGGGCTGCCCGTAATCGGGAGGCGGGGTCGGCTGGCCGTAGCCGGGCGGCGGGGTCGGCGGCTGGGGAGCTTGCGGCTGGCCGTAGCCGGGAGGCGGCGGGGCACCCTGGCCGGGGATCTGGCCGTACGGCGGCTGCTGCTGACCGGGCTGGCCCGGCTGGCCCGGCTGGCCGTGCGGGGCGGGCGCCGGGGCCGGGGGCGGCACCGGGGAGCCGCCGGGCGGCGTGTTCATGGGCGCGACGATGGTCTGCGCGGCGTGCACGTCGGGCCCGGGCGCCGGGGCGGGGGGCGTGGCGGCCGGCGGAGGGGCGAAGCCCTGCGGGGCGGGCTGCGCGGGGGCGGGGGCCGCGGCGGGCTCAGGAGCGGCGGCGGGCGCGCCGAACGCCGGCGGCACCGAGGCCTGGGCGGGCGGGGCGAAGCCCGGGGCGGCGCCGGCCTGCGGCTGCTGCGCCTGCTGCGGCGCGGGCGGCTCCTCCTCGGCCACCTCGCCGCCGAAGTTCTTCAGCAGCGCGTCCAATCCGCCGTCGAAGCCCTGCCCGACGGCGGCGAAACGCCACACGTCCTTCAGGTAGAAGTCACCCAGCATCACGGCGCGCTCGGTGGTGAACTCGGAGCCGCTGAACGGATACCGGGCCACCTCCTCGCCGCCCGCGACGATGCGGATGTATCCGGGGCCGACCTGCGACATCTGTCCGGCGCCGTCGATAGTCGCCGTGAAGGACAGCTTCCGCACCTGCGGCGGGATCCTGTCGAGGGTGACCCGGAAGGACTCCGTGTCACCCGCCTGCGCACCCAGGAGCTGGATGGACTCCTCGGGGGACTTCGGTTGATTGAAGAACACGAAGTACCGGTCGTCCGACAACCGCTCGTCGGCGTCGAGACCGAAGCAGCTGATGTCGAAGCTCAGTCCGGGGCCGGAGATCTGCACGCCTACGTACAGATCCGTGCCCGCGGTGAGGTCACTGATCCTGGCCTTGTGGCCGCGTTGGAATTCCCTGGCCATACGTTCCGACCGTCCCCCATCCGAATGTGAGTGCGTCGCGCCAGGCTAACGGCAACCCCGGACACCGGAGGCAGTCGGTACAGAGCCGGTACAGAACCCGTGCGCCGCCGTGCCGGACGCCCCGCCGGGGCACGCTCGGGGGCGCGCGCTATTCGCCGCGAGCGCCGGGTACGTGCGGCAACCGGTCGGCGGCGACCACGCCCTCGAGGTAGCCGCGGGCCCGCTCGGTCCTCGGATACGCCTCCAGCAACCGCCAGAACCGGGGCCCGTGCCCCGGGACGAGCAGATGCGCCAGTTCGTGGAGAAGGACGTAGTCGACGACGTACTCGGGCATGCCCTGGAGACGGTGCGACAGCCGGATGCTTCCCTCGGACGGGGTGCACGAGCCCCACCGCGTGTTCTGGTTGGTGACCCAGCGGACCGAGGTGGGCCGGGCCCGGCCGTCGAAGTACTGGCCCGACAGGCGCTCCGCCCGCTCGGCCAGTTCGGCGTCGCCGAGGACCCGCTTGCTCTCCTGGGCGGCCAGCTTGTCCAGCATGACGCTCACCCAGCGTTGCTCCTCCGCCTCGGACATCCGGGCGGGGATCAGCACGACGGTGCGGTCGCCCTCGCGGTACGCGGAGACCGTCCGGCGTCGCCGGGTGCTCCTGCGGACCTCGATCGCGCTCGCCCCCGAGCCGTTCGGCGGCGGATTCGTCGGTGTGCGCTGGGGCGCCCCGGCGCGGTGCAGTGGGTCGGCGGACACGCCACGACGTTACCCGCTGCACACGGGGAAGTCCCGGCTCCGCGATGCTTCGGTGCCGATCCGCCACCCTCCTTGAGGTGGACGACTGATTTGTACGACGAACACCCACCACCTGTGGATAACTTTCGACGCCCTGCCGCCCATCCGGGCATGCTGGCACTCGCCGGCGGATTCGCGACCGACCGCACGAACCGGTACGCGACGACCACCGCCGGACACACGGGGACGTTCGAAGACCGTCGAAGACCTACGGGGGACCTGGCATGCATCCGATGGTGAAGCCCGCGCTGAGGCGCGGCTGGCGCGATCTGAACACCGTGCAGTTCGGGATGACGCCGGCGCACGCGCTGACACTCGGCCCGGTGGACACGGCGACGGGAAGCTTCCTCGAGCTGCTCAACGGCACCCGCGGTACGGCTCTCCTGCGCGAGGAGGGACGACGCATGGACCTGCCGGACGGACACGTCGACCGGGTGGTGGAGGGGCTGGCCCGGGCCGGGCTCCTCGACGACGCGCGGGGCGGCGGGCCGGACGCCGACGCCCTGCGGGAGAAGAAGGACGTCCTCGACCGGCTCCGTCCCGATCTCGCCTCACTGTCTCTGACCACCTCCGAACCGGGGGACGCCATGAGGCACCTGGCCGCCCGGCGCGCGCTGCGGGTGCGGGTGAGAGGTGCGGGCCGGGTGGGCGCGGTGCTCGCCGGCCTGTTGTCGGGCGCGGGCGTCGGGGAGATCGACGTGCTCGACGGCGGACGCGTCGAGCCGTGGGACGTCGCCCCGGGCGGGCTGCCCGCCGAGTCTGTCGGCGATCGCCGCGACGAGACGGCCCGCCGCGCGGTCCGCCGGGCCGCTCCCGGCCGGCCGCCGCGCCGCGGTCCCACGACGCCCGAGGGGAGCGCCCCGGGCTTCTCCCTGGTGGTCGTCGCGCCGCGCGACGACGTGGCGGTGCACACACCCGACCCTGCCGCCGCCGAGCCCCTCATGGCCTCCGGTACGCCCCACCTGTACGCCGGCGTCGTGGAGGGTACCGGCGTCGTCGGCCCTCTCGTCCTGCCTGGCGAGACGGGGTGCGCGGGCTGTCTGCACGCGGACCGCACCGACCGGGATCCGGCCTGGCCCCGCCTGGTGGCGCAGTGGCGCTCGGGCCGACAGCACCGGGTACGGCCCTGCGACCTCACCCTCGCCACGACCGTCGCCGGGCTCGCGGCGGCCCACGCGCTCGCCTTCCTGGACGGCCGGACGCCTTCGAGCGCCGGTGCCCGCTGGGAGGTTTCACTGCCTGGTCTGCGGTGGCACACGCGGCCGGTCCCGGCCCATCCCGCGTGCCCGTGCGGAGCCGCGGAGAAAGGTAAGCAGGAACACACCCCCGGGGACGGGGGGCGGCGCGCGACAATGGCTGGGCAAGGGCCGTCGGCGGAAGCACGCCATGAGGCAGAACCGGCGCGGCCGGCTGGGACTTGGAGGGCGCATGTCTGATCTTCCGCGCAAGGCGGTCACCCGGACCGCCAAGCTCGCCGCGCTTCCGCTCGGCTTCGCCGGGCGGGCTACCTGGGGGCTCGGCAAGCGAATCGTGGGCGAGTCCGCGGAGATCGTCGGCCAGCAGCTGCAGCAGCGCACCGCGGAGCAGTTGTTCAAGGTGCTGGGCGAGCTCAAGGGCGGGGCGATGAAGTTCGGACAGGCCCTGTCCGTCTTCGAGTCCGCGCTGCCCGAGGAGGTCGCCGGTCCCTATCGGGCGGCACTGACCAAGTTGCAGGAGGCCGCACCGCCGATGCCGACCCGCACGGTGCACTCCGTGCTCGCGGAGCGGCTCGGCGAGGACTGGCACGACCTGTTCCTGGAGTTCGAGGACAAGCCCGCCGCGGCCGCCTCGATCGGCCAGGTGCACCGGGCGGTGTGGCACGACGGCCGCGAGGTGGCGGTCAAGGTGCAGTACCCGGGCGCCGGCGAAGCACTGCTGTCCGACCTGAACCAGCTCAGCCGCTTCGCCCGCCTGCTCGGCCCGCTGGTTCCCGGCATGGACATCAAGCCGCTGATCACGGAGCTGAAGGACCGGGTCTCCGAGGAACTGGACTACGACCTGGAGGCCCAGGCCCAGCGGACTCACGCCGAGGAGTTCGCGGACGACCCGGACATCGTGGTGCCGGACGTCGTCCACCAGTGCGAGCAGGTGCTGGTCACCGAGTGGATCGACGGCCTACCGCTGTCGGAGATCATCGCGGACGGAACACCGGAGCAGCGCGACCGGGCCGGCCAGCTCCTGGCCCACTTCCTCTTCTCGGGCCCTGCGCGCACCGGCCTCCTGCACGCCGACCCGCACCCCGGCAACTTCCGCCTGCTGCCCGGCGGGCCGGACGGCGAGGACGACTGGCGCCTGGGCGTTCTGGACTTCGGCACGGTCGACCGCCTGCCGGGCGGCCTGCCCGAGCCCATCGGGGCGGCCCTGCGCATGACGCTGGACGGCGAGGCGGACGCCGTCTACGAGATGCTCTGCGCGGAGGGCTTCGTCAAGGAGTCGATAGAGCTGGACCCCGACGCCGTCCTCGACTACCTCCTGCCGATCATCGAGCCGGCCCGGGTCGACGAGTTCACCTTCACCCGTGGCTGGATGCGGAGCCAGGCGGCTCGGATCGGCGACCCCCGCTCCCCCGCGTACCAGCTGGCCAAGCAGCTCAACCTGCCGCCGGCCTACCTGCTGATCCACCGCGTGACCTTGAGCACCATCGGCGTGCTGTGCCAGCTGGGAGCGACGGTGCGGCTGCGTGACGAGTTGGAGGAGTGGCTGGTGGGATTCGTCCCCGAGGAAGACGGCGAGTACGAGGCGGGGGACGAGTACGAAGCGGAGGAAACGGCGGCCGAGGCGTGAGCCGCCGGAGCTGAACGGGCCGTGGGGGCCGATCCGTTGGACGGACCGGCCCCCACGGGAAGAGCTTCGCCTCCCGGGCCGGGAGGCTACCGCTTCAGGTGTGCTCGGTTACTGCATGACGGCCATGGCGAGCGCCCGCCGGGCACGCCTAGAGGCGCGCTCGGCTCGGCGCTGCATCCGGCGAGCGGTCGCCAGGCGCAGGGCCCGGCGTTCCCGCTCTGCCTCATGCAGGCGGTCGTGCATATGCGCACGAGCCAGGGCTTCTGGGATGAGTTGCATCTCACGGGTCCTGTTCTGACGCGAGTCCCTCGCGTCGCTGGTGGTGAAGTCTTCAGGCGCGGAGCCTGCGATGTCGTGGGTGGACGGCTTCATCGGGGCCTGCTTCTTGGGGTCGTACGTGAGGGGGCGATCGATCGTTCCTGCGGTGTTCATGCCGAGACCGGGTTCTTGCGCGGGCGGCCACGGGGCCGCTTCCGGGCAACGACGACTCCCTGCACGAACAGCTCGCCACCCCAGACGCCCCAGGGCTCACGCCGCTCCTTGGCGCCGGCGAGGCAGGCCTCGATCAGCGGGCAGGTGCGGCAGAGGGACTTGGCGTACTCGATGTCCGCAGGCGACTCGGCGAAGAAGACCTCCGGGTCGTAGGAGCGGCAGGGGACGGGCACGCCGAGGTTCTCGATGGCGTCGTCGAGCGCGGTGAGCGCGGTGAGCGGGGTCAAGGTGGAGTCCTCCGTGGGGACGGGCTTGGGGATCGTGTCGGAAGGCGGTACGGACGGGGCGTGCGCTTCGAGTTGCACGGGTGGTCTTCCTCGTCTGGTCGTTCCGGCCGGTCGGCCGGGTGCGGCTTGGTACCGGGTTCTTTTCTTGTCCCGAGGCTCCTTCGTGCTGCCGTCCCCGTTCGGGGACAAACAGAAGGGCCGCGGATCCCGGGTGGGGTTCCGCGGCCCTGAAGGCGCCGGCCTGATCGTCGATCAGGCTGGATCGCTCCAGGGTTCTGGCCCACGGAAGGCCCACATCAGGTGGTGCTGCGTCGTCTGCTTCCGGAATCCGGCACCGGTCGCGGTAAAGGCATAGGCCTGCGCCTGTGCCGCTACTGCTGCTTCCAGTGCCTTCGTCGGTCGCTCATTGCGCTCACGGACGGGAAGGCCCGCGGGGGCAACGGAGGCGGAGGCCGGACGCACGGCACGAATGCCGGACAGACCGGTGCCCGGGTTGGAAACGCCGAGCATGCACAGGGAGACGGCCGAGCGATCGGTCAGTTTGGCGGTGGAGCTGACGATGGAGCTGGTGTTGATGCTGATCACTGGGCTCGCCTCCTCTCGGCGTCTCGGGGGACTGGCATGAACCAGTCCGCGGATATGCAAGTACAACACGGATTCAGGGCCTCCGGGAAGGCCGCTGTTCCCGTGACCAAGAACCTATGGGGATTCCCGGGGCATGCGCAAACTATTTTCTCGACGAGTTTGTATCAGCCGTCCTCGTCCCTTCCCACCCCGCTCTGGCCTGCGCAGATGGCCAGGACGTCGGCTCCGTAGCGGTTGAGCTTGCGTGCTCCGACTCCCGGGATGCGTGCCAGCTCGCGCTCGTCCTCCGGGACGGACTCGGCGATCGCCATCAGCGTCTTGTCGGTGAAGACGCAGAACGCGGGCTGCCCGCTGCGCCCCGCCTGGATCGCACGCCACTCGCGCAGCCGCTCGTAGACACCCTCGTCCATGTCGGACGGGCAGTCCTCGCAACGCATCAGCTTCATCTCACCCGCGTCGGTGAGCGTGCGCCCGCAGACCCGGCAGCGGGCCGGGGTCCGCTGCGTCCGTCTCGGGACGGCGGCCGCCGCGCCGCCGCGCCCGAAGCCACGCTCCACGCCTCCGGGCCCGCCCGCGGCCGTACGCCCGCCTGCCGTCCCCGAGCCGGGCCGCAGCCCCTTCAGGAAGCGGCTGGGACGACGGCTGGGCCGGCCGCCGGGTGAGCGGGCGAGCGCCCAGGACAGGTACAGGTGTTCGCGCGCACGGGTGACGCCGACGTAGAGGAGACGGCGCTCCTCCTCGATCTGCTCGTCGGTCTTTGCGTAGGTGATCGGCATCATGCCCTCGGCGACGCCCACCAGGAAGACGACGTCCCACTCCAGGCCCTTGGCCGAGTGCAGGGAGGCGAGGGTGACGCCCTGCACCGTCGGGGCGTGCTGGGCGCCCGCCCGCTCGTCGAGTTCGGTCACCAGGTCGCTCAGCGTGGCGCCCGCTCTCGCGGCGGCGAAGTCCTGGGCGAGGTTGACGAGGGCGGCCAGTGACTCCCAGCGCTCGCGGACGGCACCCGACCCGGCCGGGGGCTGCGGCGTCCATCCCTCGCCGGAGAGAACCGCACGGACCTGGGAGGGCAGGTCGACGGCGTCGTCGAGGAGGGAGTCGTTGCCGCCGAAGCGCGCCGCGGCCCGCAGGGAGCTGCCGGCCTTGCGCACCTCAGGGCGGTCGAAGAAGCGCTCGGCGCCGCGCAGCTGGTACGGGACCCCGGCGTCGGCGAGGGCCTGCTCGTAGGTCTCCGACTGTGCGTTGGTGCGGAACAGGACCGCGATCTCGGCGGCCGGAACGCCCGAGTCGATGAGTTCGCGGATGCGCCGTGCGGCGCCCTCGGCCTCCGCCGGTTCGTCGGTGTACTCGGTGTAGACGGGCTCGGGGCCCGCGGGACGCTGGGAGACCAGCTCCAGACGGTGGTCGGCGGCCCGGCCCCGGGCCTGGGCGAGCAGGCCATTGGCGAGGTGGACCACCTGGGGGGTGGAGCGGTAGTCACGGACCAGCTTGACGACGGTGGCGCCGGGGTGGCGGCCGCGGAAGTCGAGCAGATGGTCGGGGGTTGCTCCCGTGAACGAATAGATCGTCTGGCTGGCGTCGCCGACCACGCACACGTCGTCGCGGTCGCCGAGCCACAGCTCCAGCAGGCGCTGCTGAAGGGGGCTCACGTCCTGGTACTCGTCGACCACGAAGTGCTGGTACTGGGCGCGGACCTGTTCGGCGACGTCGTGACGGTCCTGGAGGACGGCCACCGTCAGCAGCAGCACGTCCTCGAAGTCGATGACGCCACGCCCGCGCTTGAGGTCCTCGTACGCGGAGTAGAGCTGGGCGATCTCGGCCGGGTCGCGGGGCGCCTCGCGGCCGGCCTTGGCCGCCGCGAGGGCGTAGTCGGCGGGGACGGTCTGGGTCACCTTGGACCACTCGATCTCGGCGGTGGCGTCGCGCAGCTCGCCCCGGTCGAGGCGGATGCGGCAGGCGGCGGCCGCGTCGGCGACGAGCTGGATCTTGCGGTCGACGAGCCGGGGCAGGGAGCCACCGATCGCTTTCGGCCAGAAGTACTGGAGCTGGCGCAGCGCCGCCGAGTGGAACGTGCGGGCCTGGACACCTGCGGCACCGAGCTGGCGCAGCCGGCCGCGCATCTCCCCGGCGGCACGGTTGGTGAAGGTGACCGCGAGGACGCTGGAAGGCTGGAGGATCCCGGCGCGTACCCCGTAGGCGATGCGGTGGGTGATCGCCCGGGTCTTGCCGGTACCGGCACCCGCCAGCACGCACACCGGCCCACGCAGGGCGGTCGCCACCTCGCGTTGCTCGGGGTCGAGCCCTTCGAGCACCGCGTCGGCCGAGTCCGGTACCTGCGGGAAGAGGGTGGAGTGCGTTGCTGCTGTCACACCGCCATGCTGCCAGGTCGCGGGAGACGGGTGAGCCGGTTGTCCACAGGCACGCACCGATAGTCGTACTGATGCGACAGGCGTCACGCGCCGCGATGTCCCCGGAACGGCACCCGGAGGCGCCCCGGAGCCGCCTGGAGTCGCCTGGAGTCGCCCCGGGAATGGTGGCGCCTCCACAGACGTTCCCTCCGTGCGACCTCATCCCCGAGCCGCCGAAGGAGCGCGATAGACATGCCGGGCACTGTGACGATGTACAGCACCACGTGGTGCGGCTACTGCCGCCGGCTGAAGAGCCAGATGGACCGCGAGGGCATCGCGTACACCGAGATCAACATCGAGCAGGACCCGGAGTCCGCCGCGTTCGTGGAGAAGGCGAATGGCGGAAACCAGACGGTGCCGACCGTGCTCTTCCCGGACGGCTCGACGCTGACGAACCCGTCGCTGGCGCAGGTGAAGCAGAAGATCGGCGCGTAAGCGGCAAGACGCGCACGACGTGTAGAGGGGTGGCCCTCCCCGCCTGGGGGAGGGCCACCCCTCTACACGTGTTCCTGCCTCAGAAAGCGCCGCGCGTCGGCAGCGGCTTGCCGTACCAGAGCTCGATGAGACGGGCCGCGATCGAGATGCCGTAGGGCGGGAGCACCTCGCCGGACTCGAAGGCGGCGCCCAGCTCGTCGCGGGAGAACCAGCGGGCCTCGTGGATCTCGTCACCGTCGACGTTGATCTCGGTCGAGGTGGCGCGGGCCATGAAGCCCAGCATCAGGCTGGACGGGAACGGCCAGGGCTGGCTGGCGACGTACTCGACGGGGCCGACGATGACGCCGGCCTCCTCGTACACCTCGCGGCGGACCGACTGCTCGATGGACTCGCCGGGCTCCACGAAGCCGGCGAGCGTCGAGAAACGGCCCTCGGGCCAGTGAACCTGGCGGCCGAGCAGGATGCGGTCCTCCCCGTCCGTGACCGCCATGATCACCGCGGGGTCGGTGCGCGGGTAGTGCTCGGCACCACAGGCGGGGCAGCGGCGGATGTGGCCGGCGGCGGCGATGACGGTGCGCTCGCCGCAGCGGGAGCAGAACCGGTGCAGTCGCTGCCAGTTCTCCAGGGCGACCGCGTGGGCCATCAGGCCCGCGTCGCGGGGGGACAGGAGCAGACCGGCCTCGCGCAGGCCCGCCGCGCGCGCGGACTGGTCCATGCGGCCGGGCAGGGAGTCCTTCTGGAGGGCGAAGTAGCTGACACCGTCCTCGTCGGTGCCCAGGAAGTAGCGGTGTGCCTCGGTGAGCGGGGCCTCGAAGGAGGGGGTCATGACGACTTCGGTACGCCCGTCGGGCGTCTCGTCGATGAGGACCTGGCCGCCGGAGACCACGAAGCAGCGCGTCGACGGGTGGCTCCACGCCGCCGCGAGCCAGGCCTCGTCGAGACGGTGATGGGCGGCGCGGTCGACGCCGCTCGGGGCGGTGAGCGAGATGGGACGGTCGGCGGTGTGGTGGGTCCAGGTGGTCACGGGTGCTTCCAACTCCCCCGGTGAGCGGTTCGGTTCGGCAGACGGTTCAGCGGGTCTTGGGGCGGGTGGCGACCGGGTCCGGAGGGCTCGGCGGTGCGGGGCGGCCTTTCCAGTGTGCCGCGCGCGTGATGCCGGTCCGGACCCGGACCGTGCGGGCGCTCAAGGCGAGTGGCGCCAGTACTCCGCCAGGTCGCCCCACAGGTGGGCGGAGGTTTCGACGCCCTTGAGCAGCAGGTCGATCTCGACCTTCTCGTCGGGAGCGTGCCAGCCGTCGGACGGGACGGAGATGCCCAGGAAGAGAACGGGTGCGCCGAGGACCTCCTGGAGGTCGGCGGCCGGTCCCGAGCCGCCCTCGCGGGTGAAACGGACCGGTTTCTCGAAGGCCCGGCCCATGGCGCGGACCACCGACTGCAGCGCCGGATGGTCCAGCGGCGTCAGGCACGGGCGCGTGGCCCCGCTGAAGGTGATCTCGCTGCGGATCCCGGCGGGCACCTGCTCGGCGGCCCAGGCGCGGACGGCCTTCTCGACATGGTCGGGGTCCTGGCCCGCGACCAGCCGGAAGGAGAGCTTCACCATGGCGGACGACGGGATGATCGTCTTGCTGCCGGGGCCCTGGTAGCCGCCGCCGATGCCGTTGACCTCGGCGGTGGGGCGGGCCCAGATGCGCTCCAGGGTGGTGTGCCCGGCCTCGCCGTGGACGGCGTACGACTTGGCCGTGCGCAGCCACCGCGGCTCGTCGAAGGGCAGCTCGGCGAAGAGGTCGCGTTCCTTGTCGGTGAGTTCGATCACGCCGTCGTAGAAGCCCGGGATCGCCACGCGCGCGTCCTCGTCGTGCAGGGCGGCGACGAGTCGGGCGACGGCGGTGGCCGGGTTGGGGACCGCGCCGCCGAAGGATCCCGAGTGGATGTCCTGGTCGGGTCCGTGCAGCCGGATCTCGCACTCGGCGAGGCCGCGCATGCCGGTGCAGACCGTAGGGGTGTCCTCGGACCACATGCCGGTGTCGGAGACGATCACCGCGTCGGCGGTGAGCCGCTCGGCGCGCTCCTCGACCAGGGCTCGGAAGTGCGGGGAACCGGACTCCTCCTCGCCCTCGATCAGCAGCTTGAGGTTCACCGCGGGGGCGGTGCGGCCGGTGGCGGCGAGGTGGGCACGGACGCCGAGCGTGTGGAAGAACACCTGCCCCTTGTCGTCGGCCGCCCCGCGCGCGTAGAGGCGGTTTCCGCGGACGACGGGCTCGAAGGGTTCGCTGTTCCAGCCGTCCTCGCGGGCGGCGGGCTGTACGTCGTGGTGGCCGTAGACGAGGATCGTCGGTGCCTGCGGGTCGCCGGCGGGCCATTCGGCGAAGACGGCCGGGGCGCCCGGCGTCGGCCAGATCTCGGCGGTCGGGAAGCCGGTCTCCTTCAGCTTGGCGGCGAGCCAGTCGGCGCTGCGGCGCACATCGGTCGCGTGGTCGGGCTGGGCCGACACGGACGGTATGCGCAGCCACTCGCCGAGGTCGTCGAGGAAGGCGGCGCGGTGGTGCTCGATGTACGTACGGACAGCGCTGTCCGGGGTCTCGCTCATGCTCACGAGCCTATCGGCCCGCGCCGACACCCTGATCGTGCGGTTCGTCACCGACCGGGTCGGTCAACAGCAGGTTCTCCAGCGCGGCGCGGCCCGGCAGCCCGTCGGGCCGTACGACCTCGCCGGTGCGTACGTACAGGAAGGCGGCCGTCACCGACTCCAGGGGTACGTGCTGCTGCTCGGCCCAGGCGAGGCGGTAGAGCGCGAGCTGGAGCGGGTCCGCGGTGCCGGCACGGCTCGTCTTCCAGTCGACGATCTCGTACGTCGCCGTCTCGCCGTCGCCCTCCTTGTAGACGGCGTCGATGCGGCCGCGTACGACTCGGCCGGCGAGCGAGAACTGGAACGGCGCCTCGACGCGGTAGGGCGTGCGCCGGGCGTACTCGGTGCGCTCGAAGGCGTCCTTGAGGAACTCCAGGTCGCGTTCGTCGGCGATCTCGGCGTCGCCGCCGGGCAGCTCCTCCGGTTCCAGCAGGGGGAGTGTGAGCGGTTCGAAGCGGGCCTCGACCCAGGCGTGGAAACGGGTGCCGCGGCGGGCGGCGGGCTGGGGCGGGCGAGGCATGGGGCGCGCCAGTTCCTGCGCGAAGCCGTCCGGGTCGGCGGCCAGGCTGAGCAGCTGGGAGGCGGTCAGCGACGCCGGCAGACGTACCTCGGTGACGCTCTCGCGGGCGCGCAGGAGCTCGCCGGTGAGCGCGTCGAGGTCGCGGTCCCAGGAGGCGACGGTCCGAGCCTCCTCCGGGGTGAGGCGGGCGGGGGCGGTTCGTCCGGTTCGCGGTTCCTCGGAGTGGGGACGGGGCAGGTCGGTTCCGCCGGGCTGTCCCGGAGGAGCCGCCTGGTGCGGGATGGCGGGGCTGCCGTCCGGCGCCGTCGCGGCGGGGGCCGACGGGGCGGTGGGCCGGTCCGTGGTCCAGGAGTCCCAGTCGGCGGGATCTTCCGGCCCGCCGGGGTCGCCGGTGATCTCTTCCTCCTGGAGCACCTCGTCGTCCCCGGGCGGCGGCGGCCAGTCCGGGTCGTCGTAGTGGTCCGGGTCGTGCGCGGCAGCGGGACGGTCCTCCTCGTGGGAGGCCAGGTGGGCGAGGACCGTCTCGGCGGCGGCCCGGCGGCGGGCGAGGGCCGCTTCGTCCAGTGGCAGGGGCCAGGCCTGGTCGGCGGTCGGCCGGTGCAGGGCCGGGTTCTCCTCGTCCTCGGCGGGTTCGTCCGCCCAGGCCTCGATCTCGCCGTACCCGGCGGCGCAGTGCTCGTACAGGGCCGTGAGGAAGTCGGACGGTCCGCGGGGCTTCTTCTGGCTCGGGCCCCACCAGTGGCCGGAGCCCAGCAGCAGGGAGCGGGGACGGGTGAAGGTGACGTAGCCGAGGCGGAGTTCCTCGGTGTGCTGGTGGTCCTTCATGGCCTCCTGGAATGCCTTGAGGCCCCGGGAGTCCCAGGATCCGACTTCGGGCAGGGTGTCGGCGTCACCGCGCAGGTCGTGCGGCAGCACCTTGCCCTGGGCGGTCCACTTCTCGCGGCCCTGGCCGCTGGGGAAGGTGCCGGTGACCAGGCCGGGTACGGCGACGACGTCCCACTCCAGGCCCTTGGACTTGTGCGCGGTGAGCACCTTGACGGTGTTCTCGCCCCCGGGCAGGGCGTTGTCCAGGCCCTTCTCGTACTGGGCGGCCGTGCGCAGGAAGCCGAGGAAGGCGAGCAGGGTGGCCTCGCCGTCACTCGCGGCGAAGGACGCGGCGACGTCCAGGAAGTTCGACAGGGTCTCGCGGCGGCGCGCGGCCAGGGCGTGCGGGGACGCCGACAGTTCGACCTCCAGACCGGTGACGGCGAGGACCCGGTGCAGGACGTCCATGAGCGGGTCGGCCAGGGCTCGGCGCAGGTCGCGCAGTTCGGTGGCCAGCCGTGCGAACCGCACCCGCGCGTCGTGCGAGAAGGGCAGTCCGTCGTCGTCGCCGGTGCCGTCCAGCGGCGTCTCCAGGAAGGTGTCGAGGGCGTCCGCGAGCGATATCACCTCGGACGGGTCGACGCCCTCGACGGCCTCGGCGAGCCGCCGGTCGGGGTCGTCGTCGCCCTCCACACGCGCGTGGCTCACCAGCAGCCGGGCGCGGCGGCCCAGGAGGGCGAGGTCGCGCGGGCCGATGCGCCAGCGCGGGCCGGTGAGCAGGCGGACCAGGGAGGCGTTGGCGCCGGGGTCCTGGAGGACTTCGCAGACGGCGACCAGGTCGGCCACCTCCGGCAGGTGCAGCAGTCCGGAGAGGCCCACGACCTCGACGGGGACGTCACGGGCCACCAGCGCGCCCTGGATCTCGGCGAAGTCGGTCGCCGTGCGGCACAGGACGGCGATCTCGCCGGGCGCCTTGCCGGTGCGGACGAGGTGGGCGACGGAGTCGGCGATCCAGGCGATCTCCTCGGCGTGGGTGCGCAGCAGGGCGCAGCGGACCATGCCGTCGCGTTCGGCGCCCGGGGCGGGGCGCAGCGCCTCCACGCCCGCGTGCATGGCGCGCAGGGGCTCGGCGAGGCCGTTGGCGAGGTCGAGGAGGCGGCCGCCGCTGCGGCGGTTCTCGCTGAGCGCCTGGCGGGCGGCAGGGCGCCCGTCGGCGTGCGCGAAGTGCTCCGGGAAGTCGTCGAGGTTGGCGACGGAGGCGCCGCGCCAGCCGTAGATCGCCTGGCAGGGATCGCCCACGGCGGTCACGGGGTGGCCGGTGCCGCCGCCGAACAGGCCCGCCAGGAGGATGCGCTGGGCCACCGAGGTGTCCTGGTACTCGTCGAGCAGCACGACCCGGAACTCGTCGCGCAGGACGCGGCCCACCTCAGGAAGCCCGGCGAGCTGTGCGGACAGGGCGATCTGGTCACCGAAGTCGAGCAGGTCCCGTTCGCGCTTGGCGGCCCGGTAGCGGATCACCAGGTCGGCCAGTTCACGGCGCGCGGCGGCGGCCTCCGGGACCTTGCGCAGATCGGCGTTGCTGAGCCTGACCGACTCCAGGGAGTCCAGGAGGCCGGCGTCCCAGGTGCGCAGTTCCTCCGGGCGTACGAGGTGTTCGGAGAGTTCGGCGTCCAGGGCGAGGAGGTCGCTGACCAGGTCGGCGAAGGAGCGGGTGAGTGCCGGATAGGGGCCGGGAGCCTCGCGCAGCACCCGCGCGGCGAGCTGGTAGCGGGTGGCATCGGCGAGCAGACGGGAGGTCGGTTCCAGGCCGAGGCGCAGGCCGTGGTCGGTCAGGAGGCGGCCCGCGAAGGCGTGGTACGTCGAGATCACCGGTTCGCCCGGCGGGTTGTCCGGGTCGATCACGTCCGGGTCGGTGACGCCGGCCCTGATCAGCGCCTTGCGGACGCGTTCGGCGAGTTCGCCGGCCGCCTTGTTGGTGAAGGTGAGACCGAGGACCTGTTCCGGGGCGACCTGGCCGGTGCCGACCAGCCACACCACGCGCGCGGCCATCACCGTCGTCTTGCCCGACCCGGCTCCGGCCACGATCACCTGCGGGGCGGGCGGCGCGACGATGCAGGCCGTCTGCTCCGGGGTGAAGGGGATACCGAGGAGCTCCTTGAGCTGATCGGGATCGGTGAGATGGGCGGGCACGTCACAGAGGCTAGCGGCGAGCACTGACAGCGGGTGCGGGATCACCTTCCGAGTGAGGAGAAGCGCAGGTCAACCCCTGTGGTGCGTCTCATCACACCGGGCGGTCCGCTCCCTGCGGTCGCTCACTCCACGACGTGCCGCCCCTCGGGCCGTGCGCTGCACGACGCGCGGAAGGCGCAGTGGGTGCAGTGCTGGCCCGCGGTCGGGGTGAACCGTTCGTCGAGGACCTTGCCCGCGGCCGTGGCGAGCAGGTCCCCGACCCACTCGCCCGCCTGCCCCTCCAGAGAGTCCTGCGCCTGCACCTTGGGGAGGGTCTCGCCACCGTCGCGCTTGGGCGCGCCCTGGCGCAGTTGGACGAGCTCGGCGCCGCCCGGTTCGGGGCGGGCACCGCCGAAGGCCTCGTCGACGGCGCCCTCGCGGACGGCGAGCTGGTAGACGGCGAGCTGGGGGTGGTGGGCCACCTCGGCGGAGGTGGGCGCCTGTTTGCCGGTCTTGAAGTCGACGACGTAGGCGCGGCCGTCACCGTCGGCTTCGACGCGGTCCATCTGGCCGCGGATGCGCACCTCGTAGTCGCCCGCCTCCAATGTCACGTCGAAGTCGTGCTCGCTCGCCACCGGCGTGCGTCCGGCACGGTCCATGACATGCCACTTGAGGAAGCGTTCGAGCGCCACGCGCGCGTTGGCCTTCTCCTGCGCCGACTTCCACGGCGCGTCGAAGGCGAGCGCGTTCCACACGGAGTCCAGGCGTTCCATGAGCACGGCGAGGTCGGCCGGGGTGTGCCCGGAGGCCACCTCGTCGGCGAGGACGTGCACCACGTTGCCGAAGCCCTGGGCGGCGGTGGCGGGCGCGTCGGCCTTCACCTCGCGGCCGAGGAACCACTGGAGGGCGCAGGTATTGGCCAGCTGGTCGAGGGCGCTCCCGGAGAGCGTGACGGGCTGGTCACGGTCGCGCAGCGGCACCTTGCTCTCGGTCGAGTCCCACATGCCCCACCAGCGGTAGGGGTGGGCGGACGGCACCAAGGGGCGGCCGTCCTCGTCGGCGAGGGCGGCGAGGCGGGCCAGTCGGCGGGCGGCTGCCTCCCTCAGGGGTTCGGAGACGCGGGGATCGACCGTGGTGGCGCGCAGCTCGGCGACGAGCGCCCCGACGGCGAGGGGCCGACGCGGGCGGCCCGTGACGTCGGCGGGTTCGACGCCGAGTTCGGTCAGGAACCGGGAGGGCTGGTCGCCGTCGTCGGCCGGGGCCTTCACGGCGGTCACCACGAGCCGTTCACGCGCGCGCGTGGCGGCCACGTAGAACAAGCGGCGTTCCTCGGCGAGCAGCGCGCCGGGCGTGAGCGGTTCGGCGAGTCCGTCGCGGCCGATCCGGTCGGCCTCCAGCAGGGAGCCGCGGCGGCGCAGGTCCGGCCACAGGCCCTCCTGGACGCCCGCGACGACGACCAGGCGCCACTCCAGCCCCTTCGCGCGGTGCGCGGTCATCAGGCGGACGGCGTCGGGGCGTACGGCACGCCGCGTGAGGGTGTCGGCGGCGATGTCCTCGGCGTCGATCTCCTCCAGGAAGTTCAGGGCGCCCCGGCCGCCGGTGCGCTCCTCCGCGCGGGCCGCCGTCGCGAAGAGGGCGCACACGGCGTCGAGATCGCGGTCGGCGTTGCGTCCGGCCGCGCCGCCGCGCCGGGCGGAGCGTTCCAGGCGGGTGGGCCACGGCGTGCCCGCCCACAGGTCCCACAGCGCCTCCTCGGCGCTGCCGCCGCCCGCCAGGCGCTCGCGTGCCTTGCGGAGCAGCGCGCCGAGTCGCTGGGCGCCACGCGCGTACGCGGGGTCGTGCACGGCGAGCCGCTCCGGCTCGGCCAGCGCCCGCGCCAGCAGCTCGTCCGAGGGCGGCGGCAGCGGGTTGCCCGCGGCACGCTCCTCCTCGCGCAGGGCTCGGCCGAGGCGGCGCAGATCGGCGGCGTCCATGCCGGCGAGGGGGGAGGTGAGCAGGGTGAGGGCGGTCTCCGTGGGGAGCCAGCACGCATCCTCCGCGCGGTCGGTGCCTTCTCCGGGCACGGGCTCCGCCGCCGTATCGGCGTCGACCGCGTGCACGGGCCTCGCCGCCGCCCCGGGTACGGCCTTGACCGCTGTGGTGGCGACGACGTCGGGGGCGGCGCCATCGAGGGCGGGGGCGGCAGCCCCATCGGCATGGGCATCGGGAGCGGCCTCTCCCGCCTCACCGGCGCGGGCTCCGCGCTCGTCGTCCCCCTGCTCGTCGGCGCCGGCTCCACGCTCGGTCCCGCCCTCGCCGATGGCCGCGGCCTGCCCCGTGACACCGGTGCCGACCCCACGCCCGGTTCCCCCCACGCCGTCGGCCGCCGCCTCGCGCGCGGGCTCCCCCGCGACACCGGCACCCGCGCCGGGCCTGACATTCCCCGCGCCGTCGGGGCCCGCTTCGGGCTCAGCCGACTCGGCCTCGGCATCGGCATCGGCATCGGCGTCGGCGTCGGCGTCAGGTGCGCCGGACCACACGCCGGCCCCCGCACCGTGCCCGGCCTCCTCCGCCTCATCACCGGCCGTCCCGCGCCCGGCGTCCGCCGACGTGGGCCGCTCCCCCGCCTCCGCCTCCGCCACCGCCCGCAGTGCCGTCAGCAACGGCGCCACCGCCGGCTCGTGGCGCAGCGGAAGGTCGTCGCCGTCGATGTCCAGGGGCACGCCGGCCGCGGTGAGGGCGCGGCGGACCGTGGGGATGGTGCGTGAGCCGGCGCGTACCAGGACGGCCATGTCGCCCCAGGGAACGCCGTCCTCCAGGTGGGCGCGGCGCAGGATGTCGGCGATGTTGTCCAGCTCGGTGCCGGACGTCGGGTACGTGTACACCTCGACGCGCCCCCCGTCCCGCTCCGGGGCGAGTTCGCGGTGGGCGCGCACCTTGTCGGCGGGGAGCCGGGTCATCGGCATGCGCTGGGTCAACAGCCGGGTGGCGGCGAGCAACGCGGCCCCGGACCGTCGCGAGGTCCTCAGCACCACGACCGGTGCCGGGCGGCCGTCCGCGCGGGGGAAGGCGGTCGGGAAGTCGAGGATGCCGTTCACGTCCGCACCACGGAAGGTGTAGATCGACTGGTCGGGATCGCCGAAGGCGACGAGGGTGCGCCCGCCGCCGGCCAGGGCGTGCAGCAGCCGTACCTGGGCGGGGTCGGTGTCCTGGTACTCGTCGACGTAGACCGCGTCGTACCGCGCGGCCAGCTGCGCGGCGACCTCGGGGCGGCGGGCGAGAAGCACCGCGCGGTGGACGAGTTCCGCGTAGTCGAGCACACCCTGAAGGTCCAGCACGTCGAGGTACTCGGCGAGGAAGACGGCGGCGGCCCGCCAGTCGGGGCGGCCGGTGCGCCGGGCGAAGGCGCCGAGGGCGTCCGGGCCGAGGCCCAGTTCGCGGCTGCGAGCGAGGACCGCGCGGACCTCGTCGGCGAAGCCACGGGTGGTCAGGCAGGCGCGCAACTCGTCGGGCCAGCGCACGTGGGCGAGGCCGCGCCGCTCCAGGTCGACCTGCCCGGCGAGCAGCTCGCGTACCGCCACGTCCTGTTCCGGGCCGGACAGGAGCCGCAGCGGCTCCACGAACAGGTCGCTGTCCTGATGGGCGCGGACCAACGCGTAACCGAAGGAGTGGAAGGTCGTCGCCCGGGGAGCACGCGCGGCGCCCATGCGCAGGGCCATTCGGTCGCGCAGCTCGACGGCCGCCTTGCGGCTGAAGGTCAGCACCAGGATCCGCTCGGGGTCGCCGCCCCGGGCGATCCGGTCCGCCACGGACTCGACCAGCGTGGTGGTCTTGCCGGTGCCCGGGCCGGCGAGGACGAGCAGCGGGCCGCTCCCGTGGTCAACCACGGCGCGCTGTGCGGCGTCCAGACGAGGGGGGTCCATGCGCGCCGGCGGGGTACGCACCAGTCGGTAAGCGCCACGGCTCCCCCGTCGCGCCTGGGGGTGCGACGGGTGTCGGGTGGAGGAGGAGGAGCTCACGTGGTTCGCCGGTCCTGGTGGGTGTGCTGGTGGGCCGTCCGCGCCGCGGGCACGGCGGTGGCCGCGGGATGAGAGGGACGCGTGCGGCCGACGCTACGCCGACGAATGAGGCGGAAGCAGGGCTTCCTCTTCTTCCCTCGGGTCACTCGGGGCGCCTGTGTCCCCCGCCCCACGAACGTACGTCATGCCACGGTCGTGCCCGAAGTGCCCCTTTTCCCTCATACGGATCACAGGTCACACGTCGGTCCGCCCGATGGCGGAAGCTGTCAGGTGTGCCCCTGTGCGCGTTCGCCGCCGTCCCACCGCGCCCGCTTCAGGTCGAGGCGAGGCAGATGGCCCTCCACGGCCCTGCTCGCCTCCCTCAGGGGCGTGCCCTCCTCCCGGTAGCGGTCGAGCGCCTCCAATTCCTGCCCCGCGAGCAGGACCCCGTCCGCGCGGACGACGCGCCACCACGGCACGCCTCCCCCATAGAGGGACATCACCCGTCCGACCTGACGGGGTCCCCCCTCCTCCAGATACTCGGCGACGTCCCCGTACGTCATGACGCGGCCCGGCGGAATCAGTTCGGTCACCTCGAGGACCCGCTCGGCGTACTCGGGCAGCGCGTCCGCGTACTCCGGGCGGGCCTCCTCCGGAAGGCTCTGCTCGCTCATCCGCCCCATCCTGCCCCACCCCACCGACAACGCGACGCGCTCCCGGCGGTGCGCGTCCCTCGCCCGGGAGCGGCGCTTCGGGCAGACTGTGCGGCCGCACGGGCACCCTGATGCCTGCCGAGGCCGACGCGGCATGCCACCATCGTGCGGGCGGTGACCAGTGATACGAGAGCAAGAAGAGGCGATGAAGCAGCAGGGTGTGCACCCCGAGGACGCCGAGGGCACCTCCGGCTCTTCGTCGCGCCCGGACACCGCGGACGGAAGCGGCGAGAGGACCGGCCGGCGGGCGGCAGCGGGCAGGACGGCGACGGCCGCCGACCCCGACGACGTCGCGCACATCGACGAGGTGGAGGGCGACGAACCGCTGCTCCCCGCGCGCGTGCACCGTCCGTCCGACCTGATGCGGCTCCTGGTGGGCGTGCTCGCCGTCGTCGTACTGCTCGCCGTCGCCGCCTTCGCGCACGGCACCACCTCGGGCCTCGAGCAGGACATCAACAAGGGCACCGGACAGGCGCCCGACCTGCTGATCAAGATCGCTGGACTGGCCTCCAGCATCGCGATCCTCCTCGTGCCGGTCGCGTTCGCGATCGAGCGGCTGATCAAACGGGACGGGCTGCGGATCGCCGACGGTGTGCTGGCGGCAGTCCTCGCGCACGGGGTGACCCTCGCCACCGACCTGTGGGTCGCCAAGGCCGCCCCCGGGTCCATCCAGGAGGCGCTCACCCAGCCCTCGCCGGGCGACGTCCACGCTCTCACCGATCCCGTGCACGGCTACCTGGCGCCGGTCATCGCGTACATGACGGCAGTCGGCATGTCCCGCAGACCCCGCTGGCGGGCGGTGCTGTGGGTCGTGCTGCTCCTCGACGCGTTCTCGATGCTCGTCACCGGCTACACGACACCGTTCTCGATCATTCTGACGGTCCTCATCGGCTGGACCGTGGCCTACGGAACGCTGTACGCCGTCGGCTCCCCCAACGTCCGCCCCACCGGACGGACGCTGATGGCGGGGCTGCGGCACGTCGGTTTCCGCCCGGTGACCGCCGCCCGCCAGGAAGCACCGTCGGACACCGCGGAGACCGGTGACCGCGGCCGCCGCTACTTCGTCACGCTGGAGGACGGCCGGCCGCTGGACGTGACGGTGGTGGACCGGGAGCAGCAGGCCCAAGGCTTCTTCTACCGCGCGTGGCGCAATCTGACACTGCGCGGCTTCGCCACCCGCAGCAGCCTCCCGTCACTGCGGCAGGCCCTGGAGCAGGAGGCACTGCTCGCCTACGCGGCGATCGGGGCCGGCGCCAACGCCCCGAAACTGATCGCGACGTCCGAGCTGGGTCCCGACGCCGTGATGCTCGTCTACGAGCACACCGGTGGGCGCACGCTCGACTCGCTGTCGGACGAGGAGATCACCGACGACCTGCTGCGCGACACCTGGGAGCAGGTGCGGGCCCTGCAGTCCCGGCGCATCGCGCACCGCAGGCTGGTGGGCGACGCGATCCTGGTGGATCCTGCCGGCACGGTGATCCTCACCGACCTGCGCATCGGCGAGATCGCCGCCGGGGACCTGCTGCTGCGGATGGACATCTCCCAGCTCCTGGTGACGCTCGGCCTGCGGGTGGGTGCCGAACGCACGGTCGCCTCGGCGGTGGCCGTGCTCGGCCCCGACGCCGTGGCGGACTGTCTGCCGATGCTCCAGCCCATCGCGCTCAGCCGCTCCACGCGCGCGACCCTGCGCAAACTGGCCCGGGAACGGGCCCAGCGCGAGCGGGAGGCGGTCCTGGAGTCGTCCCGGCAGGCCAAGCTGGCCCGTTCGGAGGCTGCCGCAGACGACGGCACGATCCCCGCGACCGAGCAGCCCGACAAGCCCGACAAGCCCGACAAGAAAGTCGTGCGTGCCGAGCAGCGGGCGGAGAAGCGGGCCGTCGACGAGGCCTTGGAGGAGGCGCGTGAGGAGGACCTGCTCACGCAGATCCGGCACGCGGTGCTGCGGATCAGGCCCCAGGCTCCCGTCGAGCCGGCTCGCCTGGAGCGGGTGCGGCCGCGCACGCTGATCAGCTTCATCGCAGGTGCGATCGGTGCCTACTTCCTGCTGACGCAGCTCACCCACATCGAATTCGGGCCGCTGATCTCGAACGCCCAGTGGGGCTGGGTGATCGCGGCGGTGCTGTTCTCGGCGGCGAGTTATGTCGCGGCGGCGATGGCCCTGCTGGGCTTCGTACCCGAGAAGGTGCCGTTCCTGCGGACCGTGGCGGCGCAGGTCGCCGGGTCGTTCGTGAAGATCGTCGCCCCCGCGGCGGTCGGCGGTGTCGCCCTGAACACCCGCTTCCTCCAGCGCGCGGGCGTGCGGCCGGGGCTCGCGGTGGCGAGTGTCGGCGCGTCGCAGTTGTTCGGGCTCGGCTGCCACATCCTGATGCTGCTGGCCTTCGGCTACCTGACCGGCACCGAGAAGACGCCGTCCCTGTCGCCCTCCCGGACGGTCATCGCGGGTCTGCTGACGGTGGCGGTGCTCGTGCTCGTGGTGACGTCGGTGCCGTTCCTGCGGAAATTCGTCGTCACGCGCGTGCGGTCGCTTTTCGCCGGTGTCGTGCCGCGCATGCTGGATGTCCTGCAGCGGCCGCAGAAGCTGGTCACCGGCATCGGCGGCATGCTGCTGCTCACCGCCTGCTTCGTGATGTGTCTGGACGCCTCGGTCCGGGCCTTCGGCGACGAGACGACGTCGATCAGCCTGGCGAGCGTCGCGGTCGTCTTCCTCGCGGGCAACGCGCTGGGGTCCGCGGCGCCCACGCCCGGCGGTGTGGGCGCGGTCGAGGCGACGCTGACCGTCGGTCTGATCGCCGTCGGCCTGCCCAAGGAGGTCGCCGCACCCGCGGTGCTGCTGTACCGGCTGCTCACGCTGTGGCTGCCGGTGCTGCCGGGCTGGCTGGTCTTCAACCACCTGACACGGAAAGAGGCGCTGTAACAGCCCTCGTACGCTGCGGGACGACCTCAGACTGCGCGGAACGGCCTCAGACACCGAGGTGATCCGTAGGCATCCACGCACACGCGTACGTCCGGCCGCCCCGTACCTCGTACGGCTCCTGCCCCGAGCGCACGGACCCGCGCGCCCGCACGATGGACGCATGCCGAACTCCTTCCGGCTGCGCGCCGCCGCCCTGACCGCCGCCACCGCCGCAGCCCTGTCCGCTCTGCTGGCCGGCTGCAGCGACGACTCAGGAAGCGACTCCGGGGGCGACGAGGAGCTGACGGCCCAGAAGCTCGACTGGAAGAACTGCCCGGCCCCCTCCGAGGCCGAGGGCGGCGGTGCCGCTCCCTCCCCGCTGCCGGACGGAGCCGAGTGGCAGTGCGCCACCATGAAGGCGCCACTCGACTGGGACGACCCCAAGGGCGACACGATCGACCTCGCGCTGATCCGGGCGAAGGCCAGCGGTGAGGCGGGCCGCCGGATCGGATCGCTCGTCTTCAACTTCGGCGGCCCCGGCGGATCGGGCGTCGCCACGCTGCCCGCCTTCGGCCAGGACTATGCCGAACTGCGCACCCGCTACGACCTGGTCAGCTTCGACCCGCGCGGCGTCGGTCGCAGCGCCCCGGTGGAGTGCCTGGACGACAAGCAGCTCGACATCTACTTCCAGCAGGACGCCACCCCCGACGACGTGGCCGAGCGCACCGAGTTGCTGGACAACACCGAGGGCTTCAACGCGGCCTGCGACAAGAACTCGAAGCAGATCCTGCCGCACGTGCGCACCACCGACGCGGCCCGCGACATGGACCTGATGCGCCAGGTCCTCGGCGACGAGAAGCTGCACTACTTCGGCATCTCCTACGGCACCGAACTCGGCGGTGTCTACGCCCACCTGTTCCCCGAGAAGGTGGGCCGCGCCGTCTTCGACGCGGTCGTCGACCCGACGCAGACCCCGGAACAGGGCTCGCTCGCGCAGGCGAAGGGCTTCCAGCTCGCACTCGACAACTTCGCCGAGGACTGCGTGTCGAAGGTCGAGGACTGCCCCGTCGGGAACAGCGCCCAGGACGTCAAGGACCGTATCGCCCGGCTGCTGGAGGACCTCGACCGCAAACCGATCCCCGGCATCTTCCCCCGCGAACTCACCCAGACCGCCGCGACCGGGGGCATCGCGCAGGCGCTGTACTCGAAGGACTTCTGGGAGTACCTGACCGACGGCCTGGAGCAGGCGTACGACGGTGACGGCAGGGTCCTCATGGTGCTGTCGGACGCGTTGAACGGGCGCAACGAGAACGGCCAGTACAGCAACATCACCGCGGCCAACGTCGCCATCAACTGCGCCGACGACAAGCCGAGGTACGACCCCGCGTACGTGGAACGCAAGCTTCCCGAGTTCCGGAAGGCCTCCGCGCTGTTCGGCGACTATCTCGCCTGGTCCATGCTCAGCTGCACCGACTGGCCGGTGCCCGGTGCCGCCTACCACCCCGACGTGAGCGCGCCGGGAGCGCCGCCGATCCTGGTCATCGGCAACACCGGTGATCCGGCGACGCCCTACGAGGGTGCGGGGAAGATGGTGGACGCACTGGGGAAGGGCGTGGGCGTGGAGCTGACCTACAAGGGCCAGGGACATGGTGCCTACGACAGCAAGAACAAGTGCGTACAGGACGCGGTGCACGGCTATCTGCTGGACGGGAAGGTACCGGCTGCCGGGACTGTCTGCTCCTGACATCCTCGGCACCCGAGCCACCGCGCCCGAAGCCACCGCGCCCGAAGCCGCAGCGTCCGAAGCCGCGGCACCGAAGCCCAGCCCGCAGCCGAAGCAAAGCGGCAGCACCTGAGAACTGAACAAACTCGCAGGTCAGAGCGTTATCCACAGGGCACGGCGGGCGTCGCGTGCTCCGCCTACCATGACATGACCGCCATCCGCTGCACGGCGCGGACGGCTCGCGAGGGGGGAGAGCACATGACGCGTCTCGTACGGTGGACGGCTCTGACGGCCGCCGCCGCACTGCTGACAGCGGGCTGCAGCGGCGGCTCGTCCGGTGACGACCAGGACGACGGGGGTGCGAGCAGCGGGCGGCCGTCGGCGGCGGCACCGTCCGGAGTGCCCGAGTCGCTGGCCTCCCAGACGCTCGACTGGGGCCGCTGCGAAGGCACCGCCGGCTCCCCCGCGCCGGGCGGCGACTGGCAGTGCGCCACGCTCGAGGCGCCGCTGGACTGGGCCGAGCCGGACGGCGAGACGATCGACCTCGCGCTGATCCGGGCCAAGGCCACCGGCGACGAGCGCATCGGCTCCCTGCTGTTCAACTTCGGCGGCCCCGGCGGCTCCGGCGTCTCCATGATGCCGTCCTACGCCGACACCGTCTCCTCCCTGCACGAGCGGTACGACCTGGTGAGCTGGGACCCGCGCGGGGTGGCCGCCAGCGAGGGGATCCGCTGCCGCGGCGACGAGGCGATCGAGGACGCCGAGTCGGTGGACTCCACACCGGACACCGCGACCGAGGAACAGGCGTATCTGAAGGACGCCGCCGACTTCGGCAAAGGCTGCCAGAAGGCCGCCGGCAAGCTGATGGCACACGTCTCGACCACGGACACCGCCCGCGACATGGACCTGATGCGGCATGTGCTGGGCGACGAGAAGACGCACTACTTCGGCATCTCCTACGGCACCGAACTCGGCGGCGTCTACGCCCACCTGTTCCCCAAGCGCGTGGGCCGCGTGATCCTCGACGCGGTCGTGGACCCGGGCGCCGACACGATGGGCCACGCCGAGAACCAGGCCAGGGGCTTCCAGCGCGCGCTGGACGACTATCTGACATCCACCGGGCGGGACCCGAAGCAGGGGTCGCAGGAGATCGCCGACCTATTGGAGCGGCTCGACGCGAGGCCGCTGCCGACGTCGTCACCGGGGCGGAAGCTGACGCAGACGCTGGCACTCACGGGGATCGTGCTGCCGCTCTACAGCAAGGACGGCTGGCCTGCCCTGACCAGCGCGCTGGCCGCGGCCGAGGAGGGCGACGGCTCCGAACTGCTGGCGCTCGCCGACGGCTACAACGAGCGTGATCCCTCGGGGCGCTACGGCACGACGACCCACTCCCAACGAGTCATATCGTGCCTGGACGACAAGCAGCGGCCGACCATCGAGGAGACGAAGAAGCTGCTGCCGAGGTTCGAGAAGGTCTCGCCCGTGTTCGGGGCCTTCCTCGGCTGGGACACGGCCGGGTGGTGCCACGACTGGCCGGTGGCCGGTCAGCACGAGACCCCGGAGGTGAGCGCGCCCGGCGCGGCTCCGATCCTGGTGGTCGGCAACACCGGCGACCCCGCCACACCCTACGAGGGCGCCCGCAGGATGGCGGACGAACTGGGCAAGGACGTCGGTGTGGTGCTCACGTGGAAGGGCGAGGGACACGGGGCGTACGGGAGCGGGAGCGACTGTGTCGACTCCGCGGTGGACGGCTACCTGCTCAAGGGGACGGTGCCGAAGGACGGCAAGGTCTGCTCATGACGGCGGCGGGGGCTTCGGGCACCCGCGGTGCTCGAAACCCCCGCCGTCCGGAGAACGGGATCGGGACCCGGTCAGTAAACGGGCTTCGCCGGCTCGATCTGGTTGACCCAGCCGATCACGCCGCCGCCCACGTGCACGGCGTCGGAGAAGCCGGCCGACTTGAGGACCGCCAGAACTTCCGCACTACGGACGCCCGTCTTGCAGTTCAAGACAATCTTCTTGTCCTGCGGGAGGCTCTCCAGGGCCGAGCCCATGAGGAACTCGTTCTTGGGGATCAGCCGGGCGCCCGGGATGGAGACGATCTCGAACTCGTTCGGCTCGCGGACGTCGATGAGCTCGATGTTCTCGCCGTCGTCGATCCACTCCTTGAGCTGCTTGGGAGTGATCGTGGAGTCGGCGGCCGCCGCCTGGGCCTCCTCGGACACGACGCCGCAGAAGGCCTCGTAGTCGATGAGCTCGGTGACGGTCGGGTTCTCACCGCAGACCGCGCAGTCGGGGTCCTTGCGGACCTTGACCTGGCGGTACTGCATCTCCAGGGCGTCGTAGATCATCAGGCGGCCGACCAGCGGCTCGCCGATGCCCGCGAGGAGCTTGATGGCCTCGTTGGTCTGGATGGAACCGATGGACGCGCACAGCACGCCCAGGACGCCGCCCTCGGCGCAGGAGGGGACCATGCCGGGGGGCGGGGGCTCCGGGTAGAGGCAGCGGTAGCAGGGGCCGTGCTCGGACCAGAAGACGGAGGCCTGGCCGTCGAAGCGGTAGATCGAGCCCCAGACGTACGGCTTGTTCAGCAGCACGCAGGCGTCGTTGACCAGGTAACGGGTCGCGAAGTTGTCCGTACCGTCGACGATCAGGTCGTACTGGCTGAAGATGTCCATCACGTTGTCGGCCTCGAGCCGCTCCTGGTGAAGGACCACGTCCACGTACGGGTTGATGCCCTTGATGGTGTCGCGGGCGGACTCGGCCTTGGACCGGCCGATGTCGGCCTGGCTGTGGATGACCTGCCGCTGCAGGTTCGACTCGTCGACCTCGTCGAACTCCACGATGCCGAGCGTGCCGACACCGGCTGCCGCCAGATACATCAGGGTCGGCGAACCGAGGCCGCCCGCGCCCACGGCGAGCACCTTGGCGTTCTTCAGCCGCTTCTGCCCGTCCATCCCCACGTCGGGGATGATCAGGTGGCGGGAGTACCTGCGGACCTCGTCTACGGTGAGCTCGGCGGCCGGCTCGACCAGGGGTGGCAGCGACACGGGGACTCCGTCTGTCGGTCAGTGATTACGGTTGTTCTGCTCGTAACACTGCCACGGCCTTTTTCATTCCGAGACACCCGTCCCGACCCGCGAGACGATTTCGTCCCAGTAGCCGGGCATCGTCTCCCAGGGGTCGATTCGGCCGCCCCGGTCCGTGCGGTCGGTGAAGTAGATCGTCGCGGCGCCCTGCCAACGGGCGATGCGCAGCGCCTCCTCCAGATGCCCGCGGGGGACGCCGTGGACGAAGTGGCAGAAGCGCTCGGGCGGATAGTCGGCGCTCCACTCGGCCGCCTGGGACCAGCGGTAGTCGCTCCAGGCGCCCGAGAAGGTGACGAGCTGGTCGGCGTTCTCGGCATAGCCGGGGTAGGGGTGGGTGCCGTGGCCGAGGACGATGTGGGCATCGTCACGGATCACTCGGAGCGTGGTGACCGTGCGGCGGACCTCGGGGAGCGCGGCCCGTTCGGACGGGCAGCGGTCGAGGAGGAAGCCGTCGACCTGGTACCAGTCGAGGTGTCGGTGCGCGTCGGAGATCAGCGCGCCGAAGCTCCGGGCCCCGTACGCGGCGTCGAGGTGGCCGAGGACGCGAACGCCGGTGTTGCGCAGGCGGCCGACGGCGTCCAGGCAGCGTGGGTCGGGGTGCGCGCCGGGGCCGTCGGCGACGTTGAGGACGACCCAGTGCAGGGGCGTGCCCGGGCAGGTGAGGCCGGACCACTCGCCGGGTGCGACGAGGGGGTGGGCCAGACCCGGGACACCGAGACCGGTGCGGACGCCGGTGCTCGCGGTGCCCGCTTTGGTGCTGGTCAGATACGGCATGCCGCCTCCATCCAGATATCTGCGAGGGACTCTTCGAGGGCGATCCGGGGCCGCCAGCCGAGCCGGTCGCGTGCGGTGCGCACATCGGCCTGCTGCCAGCTGCCGCAGCCGTCCGGGTAGGGGTAGGCGACCGGGGCCGCGTGCTCGGCGTCGGCACGGTCGCCGCGGATCCCGAGGGGCTCCGGGCGGTGGTGACCGAGAGAGTCGGTGCGGTGGTGGCCGAGGGAGTCGACGCGGTGCCCCACGGACTCGGTGCGGGGGTGGCCGATGGTGGGCCGCAGTGCGCCGGGCGGTCCGTCGAGTTCGTGCAGGGCGCCGCCGTATCCGGCCACGCGGGCGAGGGTGGCGGCGGCGTCGCGCAGGCGGACGGCGCGGCCTGAACCGATGTTGATGACGCCCTGGGCGGCGGACAAGGAGGCGGCATGGACGGCACGGGCGACGTCGCGGACGTCGATGAAGTCGCGCTGGGCGCCGAGGCCGCCGAGGCGGAGTTCACCGTCGCCGGACTGCATCGCGCGGCGCATGGCCTCGGCGAGGCGGCCCAGCGGGGAGCCGGCGGGGGTGCCGGGCCCGGCGGGCGAGAAGACGCGCAGGACGACGGCGTCCAGGCCGGAGCCGAGGACCAGTTCGGTCGCGGCGAGTTTACTGACGCCGTAGGGGCCGCCGGGGCGGGGCACGGCGTCCTCCGCGGTGGAGGAGCCGGGCTGGCTGGGGCCGTACTCCGCACTGCAGCCGACCTGCACCAGGCGGGCGCCGCAGCCGCTGCGGCGCAGGGCCTCGCAGACGGTGGCGACGGCCACGGTGTTGTGCCGGGTGAGTTCGCGGGCGCCGCCCCGGGTGGCGCCGGCGCAGTTGACGACGACGCCGGGATGGACCGCGTCGAGGAAGCGGGTGAGGGCGCCGGGGCTGCCGGTGGCGAGGTCGAAGCGGACGTCGGCGTCGTCACCGCGGCCGAGGGCGGTGAGCTGGACGGCCGGGTCTGCGAGCAGACGGTCGGCGACGAAGCGGCCGATATAGCCGTTGGCTCCGATCAGCAGGACTCTCATCGGGCTGCTCCCGGTGCCGAGGCGTCGGGTCGGGAGGTGGTCATCTGGGGGCTCCTTCAGAGGGTGATGCGGACGTGTGGGGGGCTGTCCGGGGGCGCGCGGTCACCGCGGCCGCTCCATCGACGCGTGGGCCGAGGCTCTGGTCAGGCGGCGGGTCGCGTGCACCAGGAGGATCAGCGCGCCGATGCCGCAGGCCGTCGTCGGAACGACGGCCGGACCGCAGGCGGCGACCAGGGCCTCCACGGGGGTGGCGAGGAAGCCGCAGCCGGGGAGGCGACCGGCGAAGAGCGTGGCGAGGGCCGCCGCCTCGGCGGTGGCCGCAGCCGTGAGGACGAGCGTGGGGGCATGTGTGCAGCCGTGCACGGTGAGCAGGCGAGCGAGCAGGAGCAGGGCGCCCAGGGTGAGTGCCTGGAGGTGGGCGGCGGGCTCCGCGAGGACCGCGCCGGTCAGCGCGACCAGGGCCGCCAGGGCGCACATGAACAGGGCGACCGTGCCGAACAGCAAGGGGCGTACCGAGGCGGAGAAGTCGGCAAGGCCGCGGCTGGCCGTCAGTTTGCGGCGGGCGCCCACGGCGAAGAGATGGGCGCTTCCGGCCGCGGGCGCGCAGGCCAGGGCGAGGGCCAGTACGGGGGCGGCGGTGACGGGCCACGGGCCCTCGGCGGTGCCGTCGGGCAGGCCGTCCGGGCCGCCGGTGAGAGCGGCGCGGAGCAGTCCGTCGCCGAGGAGGGCGTAGCCGACGAGCCAGCACGTCCAGGTGCCGGTGGTACGCGTCGCGGCCCTCAGCGGCCCCCGGCGCAGTGCCGCGCGCAGGGCGAGAGTGACCGCGAGGGCGCCGACGACGGCCGCGATCAGGCGCGGTCGGCCGTCGGTGAGGCGCAGACCGGCCACGGCGGCGCCGCACAGCGCGCCGGGCAGCAGCGCGAGGACGATCCAGACGGTGCGCGCCCGGGGCGCCGGCGGGTCCGCGGGGCGCGGGGGCGTGTCGCCGTCGCGCGGGACGCGTGCGTACATCTCCTCCGCGAGGGAGAAGACGTCCCGGTGGCGGAAGCGTGCGGCGGTCCGGTCGGTGACACCGTGCGCCTCCAGGCCTGCCGCGATCTCCAGCGGGTCCACGGCACGCTCGCACAGGACACGGTGACGATGCATCAGGGCCTTCACCGGGTCCGCGGCGGCGCGACGCGCGGCGGACGGCGACTCCTTGCCGACGGCTACCGCTCCGCCGACGTCGGCTCCTCCGCCACGGGCAACCGCACTGCTCCCGGCGGCCCTTCCGTCACGGGCAACCACACTGCTCCCAGCGGCCCTTCCGTCACGGGCAACCGCACTGCTCCCGGCGGCCCTTCCGTCACGGGCAACCACACTGCTCCCAGCGGCCCTTCCGTCACGGGCAACCACACTGCTCCCGGCGACCGCGTTGCCCCCGTCGACTCCTACGCCACGGGCGACCGCGTTGCCCCCGACGACGCCCCCGACGACCGCTCCGCCGTGAGCGACCGCGCTGCCCCCGGCGGGCATGGTGCCGCCGGCGCCTTCGCGCGCGCGCCCGCCCGTGCCCGGAGACCCGCGCTCGCCCGAGCGCCGGTCCTCATCCGCCCACGGCCACCGATCGGCGCGCGCTGCCGCGTCAGGTGTGTCGGGATCGTCGGGCGTCCCGTCGGCCAGGAACTCCCGCGAGCGGGAGTCCCAGGCGCCCGGGCTGCCCGGGGTGCCGGGGCGGTCGAGTTCGCCGAGGCCGCTCATCGGGCTGCCCCCTTGGTCGCGGAGGCCGGGGAGGTGGCCCGGACGGGGGCGTCCGTGGCCCAGCCGGGTCCGCCCCGGGCCACGACACGAGCCGTGGGGTCGGTCCAGCGGCCGGGCATGTGGGCCTCGGCGGGTACGGCGAACGGCAGAGGTTCGCCGCTGTCGTCGAGGACGACGCGGCGGACCGGGGTACGCGAGAGGATCTCCAGGTAAATGCCGTGAAATGCCGCGACGTTCTGCTCGACGGTGAACAGTTCCAGTGCGCGGGCGCGCGCGGCGGCACCCAGTCGCTCACGGCGCTCGGGGTCGCGCAACAGGGCGACGCACGCCTCGGCGAGCGCCCGCGGATTGCGCGGCGGCACGACGAGTCCGGTACCGCCGATCGCCTCGACCACCGCGCCGACGTCCGTGGACACGGTCGCGCGACCACAGAACATGGCCTCGACCAGCCCGGACGGGAAGCCCTCGACGACGCTGGAGAGGACCACCAGGGCGCCCGCGCCGTACGCGTCGGCGCGGGACGGCAGTTCCGGCCCGCCGGTCTCCTCGAAGGACACCGGGTTGCGGCCGACGGCGTGCGGGCCGTCGGCCTCGTCGGGGAAGAGCTGCGCGGCCAGGCCCTTGCAGTGGACGAGGTAGGCCGCGCCCTCGGGGCCGGTGGGGACGCCGACGATCCTGAGGCGCGCTCCGGGCTCCGCCTTGCGGATCTCCGCGAAGGCGTGCAGCAGCGAGACCAGGTCCTTGGCGGGCTCGACCCGGCCGACCCAGACGAGGGTGTGCGGGTCGGCGGCCGACGGCGACTCCCCCGCCTCGGCGAAGGGAGTCGCGTCCATACCCGGGTGGACCGTGCGGAGCTTGGCGCGGTCGGCCCCGCAGCGCTCCTGCCAGCGGCGGGCATGCGTGTTGCCGGGCGTGATCACGGACGCACACCGGTAGGTCTCGGCGGCCAGCCGGCCGTGGAAGGCGGCCAGCAGGGACCGTATCGCGGGCGGGGCGTCGGGGTCGGTGAGGTAGTGCGTCCGCAGCCGCACCCCGTATTCGGTCACCAGCAGGGGCACGTCGCAGAAGTGCCGGGCGAGCAGGCCCGGAAGCGCCGCCGTGCCGCCGGAGGCCGCGTGGCACAGGTCCACCGCGCCGAGGCCGTCGTCCTCGTACCAGTCCAGCGACAGGGGGCGCAGAGCGCGTTCGAGGCGCGCGGCGACGGCGAGCAGATCGGGGACGCGCGCCTCGCGTGCGGAGCGGTGGGCGCCAGGCGCACGACAGGCGCGTTCAAGGGCGCGTACGGCGGTCTCCGAGCGGAGGGCGGCGGGCAGTCCGCCCGCGTCGCGGGCGAGTTCGGCAAGGCCGTACAGCGCGTTGGCGAAACGGTCCGCCTCAAGGGCCGACTCCCCCGCCGACGCCGCCTCCGACGCCGTCTCCGAGTACGCGGAGTATGCGGAGTACGCGGAGAAGTCACCGGGGGTGGTCGTGCACAGGGCCGCGGCCAGGTCGCCGTAGCACTCCGCGAAGCGCCGACGCGCGCGCCGCCCGTGGACCACACCGTCGTCCTCGACGTCCCACAGCGACGCGGTGCGTACCCGGCTGACCTGCGGCGGCAGCGGAACCCACCCCTCGGCCTCCTGGCGCTCGCTGCGGCTGAGCGCGTAGACGCCGAACTCGTGCTGCTCGAGCCCGCGCACGAGCCGATCGCACCAGAGCCCCGCTTCACCGCTCACATACGGATAGCCACCCTCCGTAAGCAGTCCGATGCGCACGCGCGCACCCCCGATCTCCCGTTTGGGGAGCCGTCGTTGGCCCGGCGGCTCGCAGCGGGACGAACGTATGCGGACAAGGCGGTGGCGCGATGGACGGTTGTCCATCGCGCCACCAAAAGGGGTGAACGGTCGTGACTTTCTCACACGGAGCGCGTTCAGTCGCGCTAAGAGATCAAACCGTCACCATGAGTGATGCGGCGGCCATCGCTCGCGATCAACTGTTGGGGTAGGCCCAGGCGTTGGGACGGCAGTCGATTCCGTCGTGGTCGACGAACTTGGTCTGCTGCTGCATGACCGGGGCGAGTTCGCCGTCCTTGTCGCAGGTGACGTGGTTGAAGCCGATGCGGTGGCCGATCTCGTGGTTGATCAGCATCTGCCGGTACCCGTGGATGTCGTCGCCGAACGGCTCCGCGCCCTGCGCCCACCGGTAGGCGTTGATCATCACGCGCTCGGTGGCGGCCGAGTCGCAGGACACGTTGTCCTGCGTGGTGTCCAGGCCCGACTTGGCGCACCAGTCGGCGGTGGTGCCGGGACTGGCCAGCGTGATCACGAAGTCGGGCTGCCCGGAGTGGATGCGTTCGAAGGAGCGGGCGCCGTTGTGGGCCCAGCTCCGGTCATCGTTGAGCGTCTTGTGCACGGCCTCGGCGAAGAGTTTCCCGTCGAGGCCGAGCCCCTGTTCCACGTCCACGCGGTAGGTGTACTTCTGCCCCGTGCCCGGCCCCTTGTCGATGCCGGGGATCGCGTCGAACTTCCCCGAACCGTCGAGCGTGGCGCCGAGCGGGTACCTCTTCTCCATCTTGTTCTCGTACGTCAGCGGTGCCGCGGTCTCGGGGTCGGAGGGTGTCGGCCGTCCGTCCGCACGAGACGCGGAGTCGCGGACGTCGCGGGCCTGATCGGCGCCGGACTGCGAGCGCACGTCGTCGCCGTCCGCCCCGTCGGCGACCTGGCCGGCCACCACGACCGCCAGCACGGTGGTGACGGCGGCCGCGGCGATGCCGGTGAAGGCCCTGCCCTTGCCGCCCTTGACCGGCGCGGGTTCACCCGTGGGCGCCGCGTCGTCGGCGCCCGTGTCGCCGTCGCCCCCGCCCGTGTCGCCGTCGCCCCCGCCCTCCGCACTCCAGTCGGTGACGGAGGCGTACGGGTCGGCGGGCTGCGCGGAGGCGGGGGCAGGGCGCGGGTGGCGGGGTGTGAAGACGTCGTCGTCCCCACCGAAGGCGTCCAGGTACTCCTGCCGCGGTCCCCCAGGAGCCCCCTGCCGCTGTCGCGGAAAGGGCGGGCCGGGCTGCCTCGCGGACCGTCCGGGCGGGCCGGAGTGCCCGGGACGCGAGGCGTGCGAGGGGTGTGAGGTCTGCGAGGGGGCACCGGGAGGCGGTCCCGCCGGTGTGCCGGGTCCGGCACCGGCCCGCCCGTTCACGGCGCCCCAGCCACCACCGGGTTCGCGCTGCTCGGGATGACCACCACGGACCCGTGGCACACCATGCGCCGGGGTGCCGCCGGGGACTCCTGGGACACCGCGCGCGGGCGTGCCATCCGCCACCCGCGGAAAACCGTGCGCCGGCGTACCGTCCCCCACCCTGGGGAACCCCTGCGCCGGCGTGCCGTCCGAACCCACCCGAAACTCACGCGGCGGCGTCCCGCCCGAAACCGAAGGAAACCCGCGCGCAGGCGTCCCATCCGAAACCGAAGGAAACCCATGCGCCGGCGTCCCATCCGAGCCCACCGGAAACCCGCGCACCGGCGCTCCGCCCGGACCCGGCGGAAGCCCATGGGTCGGCGTCCCGTCCGGAAGCCTAGGGCCCGGACGTGCGTACCCCTGGGGGGCAGGGCCGCCCTGGCCGCCCCCGTCCTGGGGTCGTGCGGATGCCGGTGCCCCGTTGGGTGCCGCGCCGGGTGTTGCCCCGCTCGTCGGTGGCGTCTGCTCCCCGGCCGGAGGCCCGGGCGCCCGCCGACGGCCCAGCAAGCCGGGCCGGCCCTCCCGTGCTGCGGCGGTGCCCTCGGCGTCGGCCCTGGGGGCGGGTCCGCGGCGGCTGTGGCGTCCCACTTCGCGCCTCAGCCTCCTGTGGTCTGGTTGGCGGGCTCGTCGTCGACGGCCCCGTCGATCCTCTCACCGGCCGCCGCCTCCCCGGCGTCCGCGAGGAGTTCGCGGAACGCCGTGGCCACGGTCTCCGGGTATTCCATCATCGCCACGTGTCCCGCGTCCGGCAGGGTGAGCAGCCGGGAGTCACGGAAGGCGCGGGCAGCCCGCTGGGCCATGCGGTAGCCGACGAGTTTGTCCCGTCCACCGTAGACCAGCAGCGTCGGTGCGAGAACCCGTTCGGCCTGTCGCCACAGCCCCTGCTGGCCGCCCACCGTGTACGCGTTGACGATCCCGCGGGCGGAACGCGCCATCGCGTCCCAGAAGTACGGCAGTTGCAGTCGCCGCTCCATCTCCTCCACCGCGTTGCGGAAACCTTCCGGCGACACCCGCCCCGGGTCTCCGTGGCAGAGCGCCGTGACGCCGCGGACCCGCTGCTCCGCGGTCCACTCGCGGGTGAGCCGGGTGAACAGCGACACCACCCCCGGCAACGCCAGCAGCCCCGTCGGCACGGCGCTGCGCTGCACGCGGATCTCCGGCAGCGCGGGCGACACGAGGGTCAGCGTCCGCACCAGGTCGGGCCGCACCGCGGCGACGCGGGTGACGACGGCGCCGCCGAGCGAGTTGCCGAAGAGGTGCACGGGGCCGCGCCCGGCGGCGTCGAGGTGGCGGACGACCGCGCGCGCGTGGCCCGTGATCGAGTAGTCACCGTCGTCCGGTGGCGGGGAGTCGCCGAAGCCCGGCAGGTCGATGGCCTCACTGTCGACGACGCCGTCCAGCAGCGGCATCAGCGCCGACCAGTTCTGCGAGGAACCGCCGAGACCGTGGACGTAGAGCGCGGGCGGCAGCCCCTCGCGGACCGGTGGTCTCGAGCGCACCGTCAAGGTCATACCGGGCAGGTGGACCGACCTGAGCCGCTCGCCGGCCGCGACCTTGACGGCTGCGACCTTCGGCAGCACGTTGGCGGGCGGCACGGACGGCGGCTCGATCGAAGGCATGCGGCAATATTACGAGATGATCACACAGTCGTTCTTGTGTTCGCCATCACAAGCGCGGGTGCGGCGGCGCGGCGGCCGGGTACTGGTGCCGACAGCGCACGGAACGGAAGCGGACGCCGGCGACGCATGGCGTCCGGATCGGGTGTCTCCTAGGCTCGTGGAGTGGGCACCCGCGTGTGGCCCCTGCACCCCAGGGACGTTCGTAGGAAGGGAGCCCAGCATGACCGTCGACCCGACCGACCCCGACACCTTCGACGACGAATCGCAGGAAGCGAAGGAATTCGACGTCGAGGCACCGGACGCCGACGCCGCCGAGCAGCAGACGGACATCGCGCCGGAGCGCGACGACCCGCTGACCCGCGTCGATCCGGACCGCGCCAACGAGGCGGACCTGGCCGAACAGGCCCGGGTCGTCTCCCACGACGAGGACGACTACCGCTGAGACGCGGCCGCGGATGACCGAGGACGCGGCGCCGGAAGCGGCGGAAGAGGCCCGCCGAGCAGGAGGGAGCCGATCTCTGCCCGGCCTGAACGCTTTTGAAACCTGTTGTGCGGCTATCGCCACCGTCCGGTCCGTGAAATTCTGCGCTCGCACCGCACACACCACGGTTACCGAAAAGTACGATGGCGACGCGGCGCACACCGCACGAGGACGACTATGGGAGGCGGCGTGACAGCCATCGAGCAGACAGAGGCGGTACGCCCGCGGGGCACACGCCTTCCCCGCCGAGCCCGACGCAACCAGCTGCTGGGCGCCGCACAGGAAGTGTTCGTGGCCCAGGGCTACCACGCGGCCGCGATGGACGACATCGCCGAACGCGCAGGCGTCAGCAAGCCGGTGCTCTACCAGCACTTCCCGGGCAAGCTCGACCTCTACCTCGCCCTGCTGGACCAGCACTGCGAGTCCCTGATCCAGTCCGTACGGAGCGCGCTCGCGTCGACCACCGACAACAAGCAGCGCGTCCGGGCGACGATGGACGCGTACTTCGCGTACGTCGAGGACGACGGCGGCGCCTTCCGTCTGGTCTTCGAGTCGGACCTGACCAACGAGCCCGCCGTGCGCGAGCGCGTCGACAAGGTCACGAACGAGTGCGCGGAGGCGATCTGCGACGTCATCGCGGAGGACACCGGCCTCTCGCGCGCCGAGTCGATGCTGCTGGCCTCCGGTCTGGGCGGTCTCGCCCAGGTGGTGGCCCGCTCCTGGCTGCACAGCGACCGCAGTGTGCCGCGCGACCAGGCGGTCCAGTTGCTGACCTCGCTGGCCTGGCGGGGCATCGCCGGCTTCCCGCTGCACGGCACCGAGCAGCACTGACCGTCAAGGCGTGGCGTACGGCGGCGGGCGTACGGCGACTCTGTTCCCGTCGGCTGTTCGCTCCTGGCGTTCTCCGACGCAGCGTGTACGTCCCCTCACCGGGCTAATGTGTGCTGGGTACGGCGCGGAAGGTCGCGCACTTCACTGACCGTCGGAGGGACATAGCCGTGGAGGTCAAGATCGGCGTGCAGCACGCGCCTCGCGAGATCGTTCTGGAGAGCGGTCAGAGTGCCGAGGAGGTCGAGCGTGTGGTGGCCGAGGCGCTCGCCGGCAAGTCGGCGCTGCTGAGCCTCGTGGACGAACACGGCCGCAAGGTCCTGGTGCCGGCCGACCGTCTGGCCTACGTCGAGATCGGCGAGCAGGCCCCCCGCAAGGTGGGCTTCGGCGCGCTGTAGTCGGCGGACCGCAGTCGGCGGACGCGGAACGACGCACGCAGAACGGGAGGGGCCCGGCGGTGACACACCGCCGGGCCCCTCCCGTCGTCTCCCGCCGCCTCCCTTCGCCTCCCGCCGCGTCTCCCGTCGTCCCGTTCACGGACGGAGCACAGTTCACCCACAGGAGGAGGGTTGTATTCCGCAGGTCAGGGGTAATACGGCTGTGACCGTTTCGGGCGGGCCGGCCGCGTGGGAGGGACCCCGACATGCTCTTGGAAGCGCTCAGCGCCGCGATCCTCGGCCTCGCCCTGGCATGGGCCGCCGTCCACCGACTGCCCCACCGCCTGCCGCCCCGCGTCCTGGTCCTGCCGACGGGGATCGCCGGGGCCCTCTTCGGGGCGTTCGTCACGCACACCGCGCTCGGCGCCGGTGGTCTCCTGCTGGTTCTCCTGGGCTCGGCGACCCTCTCGGCGGCCGCGCTGTCGCTGCTGCTGCGCCCCGCGGGCAGACTCCGCCGCCGATCGGCGACCGCCTGACCGGCCGTCGCCGCATCGGGTCGCGTCCGCGCTGACAGCGGTCAGGCGGCCAGACCCAGCGCCGCCATCCGCTTGGTGTGCGCCTCGGTGATCCGGGAGAACATCCTGCCGACCTCGGCGAGGTCGAAGCCGTCCGCGACACCGCCCACCAGCATCGTCGACAGCGCGTCCCGGTCGGCCACCACCCGCTGGGACTGCGAGAGGGCCTCTCCCATCAGCCGCCGCGCCCACAGCGCGAGCCGCCCGCCCACCCGCGGGTCCGCGTCGATCGCCGCGCGCACCTTCTCCACCGCGAAACCCGCGTGCCCGGTGTCGTCGAGCACCGCCAGCACCAGCTCGCGGGTGTCGGAGTCGAGGCGGGCCGCGACCTCGCGGTAGAAGTCACTGGCGATGGAGTCGCCGACATAGGCCTTGACGAGCCCCTCCAGCCAGTCGGACGGGGCTGTCTGCTTGTGGAAGGCGTCGTACGCGGCCACGAACGGCTCCATCGCCTCCGTCGGCTCCTCGCCGATCCCGGCGAGCCGGTCCCGCAGCCGCTCGAAGTGGTGGAACTCCGCCGACGCCATCTTCGCCAGCTCCGCCTTGTCCGCAAGCGTGGGCGCGAGCTTGGCGTCCTCCGCGAGCCGCTCGAACGCCGCCAGCTCGCCGTACGCGAGCGCGCCGAGCAGATCCACGACCGCGGCACGGTACTGCGGGTCGGCGGCCGCCGTCGCCCAGTCCTGGGCGGCGACTCCGGTGGCCCCGGTGGGTCCGGTGGCTCCGGTGGCTCCGGTGGCTCCGGTGGCTCCGGTGGTTTCGGCAGGGGCGTCGGCGGCGTTGCCAGGCTTGTCAGAGCTCGTCATGCAGCGCACAATAGCCCGCCCGTGGCCTGCCGGAAGGCCCCCGGTCCGCCCTGTTCGATCAGTGTGACGACGACTACGTGACCAAATCGGCCATCGCGTGTGCGCGAATCCGGGGTATGGTGGTAATGCGCCTGCCGAGTATGTGACGTACGGGTACGTCACATCGTCGCCGGGCCGCACGCATGAGGATGCCCGGTCGGTGGCCCGATCGGCTCCGACCCGACAGCCCTCCTGCCGTACGCCACACTGCGCACGGAATCCGGAGGGGGACCCTCAGTGGTACGAGCGCTGGAGCGTCGACAGAGGTCCCGTGTCCTACGGCTCATCCGCAAGGACAGCCGACGTCCCCGACACGATCCGGCACGACCCGCGCGCTCGCCTCGCACCACGTACACAGAAGAGGCAGCACCCTGACTACGACGTTCCGATCCCTCGGGATCCTCCCCGAGACCGCCGAAGCCCTCGAAGCCGTCGGCATCAACACTCCCTTCCCCATCCAGGAGATGACGCTCCCCGTAGCCCTTTCGGGCAAGGACGTCATCGGCCAGGCCAAGACCGGCACCGGCAAGACGCTGGGCTTCGGCCTTCCGCTCCTCGAGCGCGTGACCGTCCCCGCCGACGTGGAGGCGGGCCGCGCCGCGCCCGAGGACCTGACCGACGCCCCGCAGGCCCTCGTCGTCGTACCGACGCGCGAGCTGTGCCAGCAGGTCACCAACGACCTCCTGACCGCGGGCAAGGTGCGCAACGTGCGCGTCCTCGCGATCTACGGCGGCCGGGCCTACGAGCCGCAGGTGGAGGCCCTGAAGAAGGGCGTCGACGTGATCGTCGGCACCCCGGGCCGGCTGCTGGACCTCGCGGGCCAGAAGAAGCTGAGCCTGAAGCACATCAAGAGCCTGGTCCTCGACGAGGCCGACGAAATGCTCGACCTGGGCTTCCTGCCCGACGTCGAGAAGATCATCAACATGCTGCCGGCCAGGCGTCAGACCATGCTGTTCTCGGCCACCATGCCGGGCGCGGTCATCGGACTGGCCCGCCGTTACATGTCGCAGCCCACGCACATCAGCGCCACCTCCCCGGACGACGCGGGCGCGACGGTCGCGAACACGAAGCAGTTCATCTACCGCGCGCACAACATGGACAAGCCCGAGATGGTGGCGCGCATACTGCAGGCCGACGGCCGGGGACTGGTCATGGTCTTCTGCCGCACCAAGCGCACCGCGGCCGACCTGGCCGACCAGCTCAAGCAGCGCGGCTTCGCCTCCGGCGCGGTCCACGGCGACCTCGGCCAGGGCGCCCGCGAGCAGGCCCTGCGCGCCTTCCGCAACGGCAAGGTGGACGTGCTCGTCTGCACCGACGTGGCCGCTCGCGGCATCGACGTCGAAGGCGTCACGCACGTCATCAACTACCAGTCGCCGGAAGAGGAGAAGACGTACCTGCACCGCATCGGCCGCACCGGCCGCGCGGGCGCCAAGGGTACGGCGATCACGCTGGTCGACTGGGACGACATCCCGCGCTGGCAGCTGATCAACAAGGCCCTGGACCTGGGCTTCAGCGACCCGCCGGAGACGTACTCCACCTCCCCGCACCTGTACACCGACCTCGGCATCGCCGAGGGCACCAAGGGTGTCCTGCCGCGCTCGGAGCGCACGCGCGCCGGGCTCGACGCGGAGGAGCTGGAGGACCTGGGCGAGCCGGGTGGCCGCGCGCGCGGCGACCGGGGCGGTCGCGGCGGCCGAGGTGGCCGGGACGAGTCCCGTTCCGCCGACCGCGAGCGTTCGTCCCGTACGACGCCGCGTCGCCGTCGCCGGATGCGCGGCGGTGCCCCGGTGGACGCGGACGCCTCCGCGACCACCGCACCCGAGGCCGTGACCGGCGGTGCGGACAGCGCCGCCGACGTGGACACGGACGCCGCTCCCCGCACGCTGCGCCGCCGGCGCCGTACGCGCGGTGGAGAGTCCCGCCGGCCGGTGACGGCACCGACGACCGACGCCCCTGCGGCGCAGGTCGCGGAGGGCACCGCGCTCGCGACCCCCGAGGCCGCGGAGGCCGTGGAAGCCCCGGCGAAGTCGCGTCGCCGCCGCACCCGCAAGTCGGCCGAGACGCCGGCCGCTCCGCCGGAGACCACTCCGGTGGTCGAGGCGACGGTCGTCGGCGCCCCGGTGGCCGTGACCGAGACCGCCGTCGCCGAGGCCCCGGTGGCCGAGGCGCCCGTGGAGAAGCCGCGCCGCCGCACCCGTAAGGCCACGGCCGCCGAGACGGCGGTCGACACGGCGGAGGGAGCGACCGAGTCCGCGTCCGAACCGACGGAGACGAAGCCGCGCCGCACCCGTAAGTCGGCCGCCGCGGCATCGACCACGGCGGACACCACGGACGCTGCGGACACCGCGACTGCCAAGCCCCGCCGTACCCGCAAGGCCACGGCCGCCGAGCCCACGGAGGTCACCGAGGCCGCGCAGGCCCTGGAGGCCGCCGAGGCCAAGCCGCGCCGTACCCGGAAGACGGCCGCCGCCAAGGCCGAGGCCGCCGTCGACACCGCCGAGGGCACGGAGACCAAGCCGCGCCGCCGCACCCGCAAGGCCGCCGACACCGTCACGGCCACCGAGACCGCCGCCGAGATCCCGGCCCAGACGGCACAGGAGCCGGAAGCCGCAGAGGCCAAGCCCCGGCGCACCCGGAAGACGGCCGCCG